>JBAXUS010000189.1:0-12321 GCA_037129555.1 Planctomycetota bacterium | reverse complement strand
GCGTAGGATATACGGGAAGACAGCAACCACGTCGTCCGCATTGGCCTGTGTCCGGGGATATTGTCAAAAGGTGTGGATGAGCGAAATTGAAAAGTGCGGCGTATCCTTGGTGATCGAATCAAGATTACCAACCGGCCCACAGCGGGCCAGAAAGGATAGGCCACATGAGTCAGGTTACGAATGGTGTGCCGTTTTCGCAAGCGTCAAGTCGGGACATTTTGAGCGACATTCTCCACAAGGGGGCGCAAGAGTTGCTAGAGCACTTCACGGTTGAATGTACCCGCAGGATTCGAACCAGCCGAGTACGTCGGACGCAGTGACTGTTTTCAAGGCTGCGCCAATAGCTTCCCACAAAGTTTCTTTCGTTCGGGCTTTTACCTTGCGTAAGTATGCTTTGATTTTTGACCACATCTTTTCAATTGGATTGAAGTCCGGACTGTATGGCGGCAGAAACCGCACCTCTGCACCGCTGGAGGAAATTGCCTCAATAATCATAGGCATTTTGTGCGCAGCCAAATTGTCCATCACGACTATGTCGTCCGGCCGCAAACTGGGCGTCAGAATGTCCCGCACATAAACCAGAAACGCCGTTCCATCCGTCGCGCCATCGAGCACCATATCGGTCGTGCTGCCGTCCAGACGCAACGCGGAAATCATCGTCGTTGCACACCAATGCCCGTGTGGAGTGGTATCCACGGCGCGGTTGCCGCCGAAGGCACGGCCATAAAGCCGGGTCATGTTGGTTTTGGCCCCGCTTTCATCAATGAAGACCAGCCGGCTCCGCTCTATTTTCGGAGCCTGCTGGCGCCATTCATCCCGCTTGGCTTTGACGTCTGGGCGCTCTTGTTCAGCCGCGTGCAGCGACTTTTTTTGAAACGGCAATCCAAGCGCTCCAAAGCACGATGCACGGCCATGATGCTGGCATCCACCTTGGACCGTTCAAGCAGTTCGGCCAAAGTAGCACCCGGATCCTGTTCGACAAACTTTTTCAGTTCTTCCAGGCGCTCACCCGAAAACTTGGGAGCATGTCCACCCCCGTGTGGTTTGGGAGCGATTGAACCGAAGGCAAGTCTGAAGCGCAAGAGCTTTTTCAACCATGAAACGCTGACATCAAAACGCGCTGCGACTTCCGCTTGAGTCCCCGTCTTGCGGTCATACGCGTCGACGACGCGCTCTCGTAAATCCATTGAATATGTTTGCATCCTTAATGTATCGGAATAGGTTCATTCGAATGTTAATTGCTCTAGTCCATCATTACGTGCCGCATCGTCCCTCATCCTTGCCTGCCGGACAAAAGCCATATTCACCGCGCGCTTGAAATCATCGTTGGTGTTGTCTATGCAGACAGTGCGGACCAGTGGCGACAGCATGTTGTTTGGCGTTTCGAGAAGACGGTGGTACTAGATCCCAGGTTACCGAGCTCGCACAGGAATCGAATCGTAAGCAAATTCAATTCGGTTTAATTGAAGTCGGTATGATTCAACCGGCTTTGCAAAGCCTTGCGATCTGTCCAGAGATGGCGGGAAGCGGCAGGATGTGATCCACGGCGTTAAGTTCGACCGCCGCCTTCGGCATTCCATAAACGACGCTCGTCGCCTCATCTTGAGCGAACGTCACGGCACCGGCATCGTGCATTTCTTTGAGCCCGAGCGCGCCGTCGTTGCCCATGCCCGTCAGAATGACACCCAGCGCCTGGTTGCTGTAATGTGTCGCCACTGATTGAAACAGCACGGTCGCGGACGGGCGCACGAAGCTCACTTTCGGCGCGCGCGTCAGGCTCAAAATGCTGCGACGTTGCAGAATCATGTGGTAATCGTCAGGCGCAAAATAAACTTCGCCGGGATAGATGCGCTGATCCTGGACGCCTATGCGCAGCGGCAACGCGCATTCGCTTTGCAACCAATCCACCATACCCTGCCCGAATCCAGATGTAACATGCTGAACGATGACGACGGGAACGGTAAGCCCGGTTGGCAAACCTTTCAGAAAAACGGATAGAGCAGCAGGGCCACCGGTCGACGATCCCACCGCCAAAATTGCCGGTGCTTCTCGGCCTACGCGAAGTATCCCTGACGCTCCCGCAGTCGGTATCGAACTGGGTCTGGCGACTGGGTAGTCAGACGATTTTAAAAGAGTTTGAGTTCCTGAACTTCGTATCGGCGAGGACTGCGATGCCGACGCACTGAGAGGACTCGCGAAAACGCCGGACGAACCGACTCCGGGCTTGCGATGCCGGACAACCTGCACTTCGGACATTAGTTTTACGGACGAAATCAAGCGCTCGCTGATCGTTTGAAAATCCGCACCACCACCGGCCGGCTTCTCGACAACATCCAAGGCGCCCGCTTTGATCGCATTAAAAGAAATGTTCAGGTCCGGCGAATTCACACTGGCGCTGACCACCACAATCCGCGTCGGGCACTCCTGCATGATTTGCCGTGTCGCTTCGAAACCGTCCATGACCGGCATTCGAATATCCATCGTGATCACATCAGGCTTTAACGAGCGCGCCAGCAGCACACCTTCGGCACCATTCACCGCCGTACCGACAATTTGTATTCCAGGATCGGACGAGAGCACTTCGCCCAGCACGGCCTGCATCGTCAGTGAATCTTCTACGACCAATACGCGAATCATCTCGTTCCTCCTGCGGATTGAACCTGTTGCAAGTTTAGCGCAATCCGATCAGAATTCTCAACACTAAATGAGTCTGCGAATCGTCTCCAGAAGCCGATCTTGTTCGAACATGCTCTTGACGATGTACGCGTCCGCACCGGCCTCCATGCCGCGTTCCCGATCTTCCTGTGTCGACAGCGACGTTACCAGCACGATCGGCAGTTCCTTCAAACGTGAATCGGCGCGGATTTTCGCGGTCAATTCCAAGCCGTCCATGCGCGGCATGTTCACGTCCGAAATCACCATGTCGAATGTGTCGTGTTGCAGAATCGTCCAGGCGTCAAGCCCATCACAGGCCATTTGGACTTTGTAGCCGGCGTTTTCGATGATGCTTTTCTGAAGTGATCGGACCGTCACTGAATCGTCAGCGATCAGCACTGTTTTGACGTGGACAACCGGCTTCGTGAGGCGTGACTCCAGCGAGAATCCGCCCTTGTTCGTCGTGCGGCTGAGGTCAGCGGCGTTGAGAATAATCGCGATTTCGCCGGTGCCCAGAATCGTCGCCCCCGCGATGCACGGGACCCGGATCATCGGTTTCGGCAGGCTCTTGATCATCACTTCCTGCGTGCCCAAAACAGTGTCCACGATGAACGCAGTCCGGTCTTCCACCGATCCAACGATGATCGCCAGATAACTGCTGGATTGCGTGACGCTCTGTTCGATCCCCAGCGTCTCCGAAAGCGAGATCAGCGCCAAATGCCGACCGTCAACATGCACCACCGCCCGACCGCTGGCACTGCCGATCTGCGACGGTTTGATGCGCATGATGCGGATCACATTCGAGACCGGCAGCGCGAAAGTCAGTCCACTGGATTGAATCAGCAGCGATAGCGTGGTCGCGACCGTCAACGGTAAGCTCAGCGTGAAGCGTGTGCCCTTGCCCAATTTTGTTTCGATGTCGATGATGCCGTTCATGCGCTCGACATGCTCGCGCACGGCGTCCATGCCAACGCCTCGCCCGGAGATGTCAGTGATCTCGGTCCGCGTGGAAACACCAGAACGGAAAATCAGCCAGATGGCTTCGCGTTCGGTCATTGCCGCAGCCGCGTCTGCGGTGATAAGGCCTTTTTTTACCGCCGATGCTTTCACCCGATTGGCGTCGATGCCCGCACCGTCGTCGCTAACCTCCACCAGAATACTGCCACCTTGCTGGGACGCGGAGATCGTGAGCTTGCCCACGCGGGGCTTCCCTGCCGATTCGCGAACGTCCGGCATTTCAAGACCGTGATCCACGCAATTGCGCAGCAGATGAACCAGTGGCCCGCTGATCTGTTCGATGACCGAGCGATCCATTTCGTTGTCGCCGCCATTCATCACGAACTCGACTTCCTTGCCGACCTGCCGGCTGAGATCGCGGATCATGCGCGGAAACGTTTGAAAAACTGTCGAGACCGGCAGCATGCGGATGTAGCGCACTTCGTCCTGAAGATCAGCTACGACCTGGGCCATGCGCCTGCTGTCGGATTTGAAATTCCGGCGCAGCAGGTTGACTTGCGCGAGCGCGGTCTTGAGTCGGCCTTCGCTGTTGCGCAGATACGCGGGCAGGTTGCGAGGGATTTCGGCGTTGGCCGCTCGGCTCTCCGGCGTCAAGGATTCAGGATCGAAAGGCTGCAGAATCTTGCGGCAATCGGCGCGGGTCCGACCCCATTCGCTTTCCCATGCTTCGAAAAGATCTAAAAACGCACCGATTTCGCTCAATCGCCGCAGCGTACTGACGCGCGTGACCTGGATTTCGCCGACTAACGCCATCAAATTATCGAGTTTTGAAATCGCCACGCGCACCGTGTTTTCAGACGCCTTGCCGGCGTCTTTGCGTGGTTTATCCGCGCTAAATTCCGCCGTCAGAGCAACCACCAAGTGAGTCGCTGATACTTCATTTGCGCGTTCCGATATCGACATGCTCGCGTCCACTGTCCGCACCAGCGTTGCTTCGACTGGTGGCAGAGCAGCAGTAACGTCGCTCGCTGGCGGGGGCGGAACAGGCACTGCCGGGATTGGCGGCAGCAACGGTTCTGTGGGCTCAGCAACATCCACGTTCGCCGCCTGTGCAGCCGGTGCGCCGCCGGTCAGATTTTCCAATACGGCGACCATGTCGGGGATGCTCACGTCGGCTTTGTTGCCGACCGCTTCCGCCGTCACGATTAATCCGATCGTGTCCAAGCACCGGTACACCGCGTCGAAGACCGCTGGAGTCGCAGCCAACTCGCCCTTCTGTACATGCGTAAAGACATTTTCAAGCTTGTGCGCCAAATGCCCGATATCTTCGATATCCAGGCCGCGCGCGGATCCTTTGAGCGTGTGGGCCTCACGGAAAATATCGTCCAGCAACGCGGCCGATTCTTCAGGCGAAGGCTTTCGCTCCAACGACAGCAGGCTGTTCGTGATGGCCTGCAGCCGCTCCCGCGCCTCCGCCTCGAACGTCGCCATGATCTTCTTGCGCAACCGGGCTACAAACTCGTCGCTCATGATTCTCGATTCCCAAATGTTTCAGTCGCACGGGGCATGACGTCGGTTCGCCGTCTCGATCCGCTCCGAACACGGATCGAGGAGCGTCGCAAAATTACTTCGATTGCTTCATGCTGTCCGTCGTCGACTTGAGCTGCGAAGCCAGTTTGTTCAAGCCGCCCGCCGCAGACTCCAGTTCCCGCGCGCCGCTCACGAACTGCTTCGTCGATTGATCGATCTCTCGCATGGCCTGCGAAATCTGGTCCATGCCGACGTTCTGCTGGTTCGCCGACGCCGAAATCTGCTGCACGGACTGCGCTGCAGTGCGGATGTTCTCGCCCAGTTTGCGGATCACGTCGCCAGCTCGCTCCGCCAGCACCATTCCCGCTTCGACGCCTTTCGTGCCCTGTTCGCTGGCCATCACCACTGCATTGGTAGCCTTTTGAATTTCACCGAGAATCGTGCGGACTTTGGCCGTCGATTGCTTGGACTGTTCCGCCAGATTGCGCACTTCTTCGGCGACCACGGCAAAGCCCTTACCCTGCTCGCCCGCGCGGGCGGCTTCGATTGTGGCGTTCAGCGACAGGATGTTCGACTGATCGGCGATGTCGTTGACCGCTGTCGTGATTTCTCCGATCTGTTGCGTCTGTTCGGAGAGTGTCAGGATGTTCTGCGCAATCGCGTCCACTTTTTCGCGAATACTCTGCATACCCTTAACGATGTTTTCGACTGCCAGCGCGCCGTCGTTTCCGATCAGCACGGCAGACTGGGCGATCTGGGTCACTTCGATCGCTTTGCGCGAGGTCAGCTCCGACGTGGAACGCAATTCTTCAACCGTGGACGACGTCTCGGAGACAGCGGCAGCTTGCTCCTGCGCGCTGCTGGTTTGTTCGCTGACCGTCGCGAAAATCTGGCTCGTCGCCGAGCTGATGCTCTGAGTGCTTTCGTGCAGCGAGGCCTGGACTTCCTTTTCCATCTGAGCGTTTCGGCGCAGTTTTTCGGCCATGGCATTGAAGCTGTTCGAAAGGACATCTTTGTCCGACTTCGGCTTGACCTTCGTGGTCAAATCGCCATTCGCCAGATTCTCGGCTGCTTCGGCGATGCCGTTCACGTACACAATCAGACTTTGGAACGTACCGAAGAGTTTGCCCAGTTCGTCCTGCGATTCGACGGTGATCGTCTGATTGGTGTCGCCCACCGAAATCTTTTGAGCCACTTCTGTGAGTTTGCCCATCGGTTTGGCAATACCATTGGCCAACATGCGGGCCAGCATGATACTGAAAATGAAGCCGGACGTGATCAAAATGGCGACAGAATAAATCGCGTTGCGGTGGATGTCCGCCGCGTGTTTTCGAGCCTTGTTGGCATTTTCGATATTGCGGCTGATCATGCTGATTAACGCTTTGCTGGCGTCCTGAAAATGAGTGAACGATTTGCCACGGATCAGCTTTTTCGCTTCGTCGGGTTTCTTGGCGAGAACCATTTTCTTGATGTCGTCGTCTTCCTCCATAAACGCCGCCCAATTGGTCTTGAATGTCTTCCAATCGGCCTTGTCCTCGGGTGATGCGTTGGGCAGGTTCGGCAGGAACTGTTTTTCGTTGGCATCAAAGTTCGCCAACTGGGTCTTCAATTCAACATCAATACGTTTGAATTCCTTTTCGTCTTCGGCAAGCAGAAGTTCAATTTCGGCGATGCGAAAATCGGACGTATTGGTGTTGATGTCAGACAACGCTTCGACGTTGACAAGATGCACGGATTCCAATTCCATGAGCTCGTTATTGATCTGTTCGACCTGATAAAGAGACATCCCGCCCAATGCCAAAAAGAGTATCAATACGACTGCAAAACTGACCGACAATTTCGAGCCGACCGGAAGGTTCTTGAACCAAGTCATCGAGCGTTCTCCTGTTAAAAATGAGCCTGTTAAATTCGAATCGAAATCCAAACAAAAATATCAACTGTGATGTTCGTCCACAACGATGCGGGGATCGGCGAGAATCGCGCCGAGGTCCAAAATTGAAATCAGGTCGGGGGTGATAGCCGTCACAACGGCCGATGTCGTCCGCGTCATGTCCTTGACCGGCGGGCGCAGTGAATCGTTGCCGAAGCGCCGCACGTCATTGACTTCATGGACCAGCAACGCGATGAGCAGGTCCGAGACGTTGACGATGACCACTCGCGAATAACCCGATCCGGCGCTGCCGCCCCCCGCACCTTTCTGAACCAGCCCCATGTAACGCCGCAGATCCAGAGCCGGCACCAGACGACCTCGCAAGTTGATCAGACCCGCCCAAAAATCGGGCGTGCCCGGAACAGGCGCGAGCCCCTTTAGTAACTGGATTTCCTGCACGTTTTCAATATGGACGCCGTAAAATTCGTTCCCGACTTCCAGAATCAGAAACTCCTGAATCTCGCCACCAGTCTTCGTTTTTTGCTTCGGCAGTCGGGCCAATTCACGCGCTCGATCTTCCAGGATGCGCTGAATCTCTTTCTCCGCTTGAGTCAAATCAAGATCTATCAAACCCACCTCCCGTTGGAAATCATTTCCTTCGCGTGGCCCACCGTCAATCCGTCGCCGCCCGGCACAAGGTCGTCCGATTTTTTGTTCTGAATGCTGATTGCGACACGTTCAATCGTCTTCTGCGCCCGGCTGCGTTGTCCTTTTTTCGTCAAATACAATGACATGAAATAATGCGGCAGAAACAGTTCGGGATTTAAATACGTGCTGCGGCGGAAGGCATCGAACGCCGCCTCTTCCTTACAGTCTTCGTTCAGTAGCAGACCGTTCAAAAAATGAAAATCTGCATCGAGCGCGTTTATGGCCAGTGCTCGGTCCAAGTGCGTTCGAGCCGGGCCAGGTTCCTTGCGGTTCGCGTGAATCCGCGCGCGCAGATAGTTCGCCCGCGCATCATCCGGATTCCCGTCCAACATACGCGACAATGCGTTTGTCGCCGCATCCAGTCGCTTATCTAAAATCAACTGCTCCACCTCCGCATGAGATGGTATCGGGCCCTTCGCGGTCGATTCGCGTTCGGATGGCTGTGCTGCGTGAGTTGACGTCGCCGGGGTCGAAAGCGCAAGACCAGAACTGTCGTTCCAGACGCCAACCGGATCAAATGCCAGAGGCGTCACACTCAATCCCGGCACCTGTACCGTCGCAGTCGCGCTTGAAGCCGACGGCAGCGGCGTCTTCCGGTAAATCACCGTGCCCGGGAAATCGCATGGAAAAAAATCGCCGAACAACAATTGCGACGGTTCCGAATGTCCGACAATCAACCAGCCCGTGCTGCCCAGAGCGGTATGAAAACGCCGGACAATCCGTCCGATTGTTGCTTCATCGAAGTAAATGAAAACGTTGCGGCACAGAATCAGATCCATGCTCATCGGCTGATTGAACGGCAGCGGATACATCGGCGCAACCAGATTCAGCGGCGCAAACGTCACCAGGCTCGCCACCTCCGGCCGAATCTTGAATTTCTTCTCCGACGGAACAAAATAACGGTCCATCACCGGCTGAGGCACCTGGCGGAACGACCACGACCCGTACAGCCCCAAACGTGCTTTATTCAGCGAGTCGTCGTTGATGTCTGTGGCCAGCAATTGAATCTTCCAGCTCGCCAGATCCGGCAGCAGCTTGTGCAGCAAAATCGCCAGCGAATACGGCTCCTCGCCCGTCGCGCAACCGGCGCTCCAGATGCGCAGCGACTTCGAGTGTCGGTTGCGCGCGATCAACTCTGGCAGAATCTGCCGTTCCAATGCTTCGAATTGCGGCGAATTCCGGAAAAAATGCGTCTCTCCAATCGTCAGCGAATTGATCAATTTCGTGAGATGCTGGTGGCCCTTGTAGTCGCTCGACAGCAGCTGATACAGTTCAAAAACAGTGTGCGAACCGGTTTCTTTGAGCAGTGTCGTGACGTGGCTCAGCAAATCGGAGCGGCGCGACTTCAGCACCAGTCCGCTCTTGGCATGGATCAGCTCTTCAAGGAGAGCGAGCTCGCTGTCGTTCGGTGTCGCGTTCGAGTTCATTGAGAACCTTGTTGAGCCGCAGTGGGCGATGGCAATTCTGCTGTCGAAGGTCCGGGCAATTGCCGTCGGTGATCGACCGCCATGAGGCAGCGCGGATCCAGAATGAGAATCAGCCGTTCACCTGCGTGCGCGACGCCAGAGAGAATGCCCGAATCGCCGCTGACGCGGTCTGGTGGCCGGATCGTTTCTTCTGGAATCGCCAGGAATTCCACAGCCTGATCGACGATGATCCCCAGCGGGCTTCCCGCCACTTCAATCACCACGATGATCATCTGCGGCGTGTACGGTATCGCCGGCATGCCCAGCCGCTTGCGCAGATCCATCACCGGCACGCCACGCCCGCGGATGTTCATGATGCCCGCGATCCACGGGTACGCATCCGGCAGCGGACGCACCGCCACCATCCGCAGTACTTCGACAATGACATTGATATGTAGCGCGTATTCCAGCCGATCCACGCGGAGGATAATCCACGGAGACAGCCCATGATTGAATTTCGCCATTAAGCATCCCTTATATAGTCGTGCGTCGGAGCTTATTTCCAGATCGTCTGGTAAAGTTGTTCAAAACTTTTCATCTTCGCCGACGTCGCCGATCGGGCAGCCAACGCCAGAAGATTGTTGCTGACCACCATCGAATTGCGTAGAGCGTCTTTCTTGGCGACCGCTTTTAGACGCTGCAGAAACGCTGCGTTGACATCCTGCATCGTACGGATGAATTCAGCAATTCGCTCCGATTCCAACTCCATCGGTTTGTCACTCTTCGATAATAAATAATGCGTCACAAGATAAATTCTCAGCATCCGATTCGAGATGTCATTCGGACTCGGAAACGGAACGTGGCAGTCCAGCGTAGGCCGCATCTTATCCATCACCGGGCACCCGCTGCCGCTCAAATACAAATCCAGCAACGACACCAGTGCGTCTTCCAACGATGTTTGCTTGGCATACGTTCTATCGTCTGTCTCGACAGTGACGTGTACCTCTTCATACGAAAAAAACTCTTTGAAGAGGTCAACGATCTCGACCAGATTGACCGCGACCGGACAGCGCGGATGATCCGCCACCGACAACGGACAACCCGCGCACTTGTTGAAACCCAGTGCTGTCCACTCTGGTAGTGCATCATTCGGCTTGGCAATGATCGCCTGCGTCGCGGAATCGAGTTCCGTAGTAACACGGTGCTCCCGCCCGTCGTTGAACTTGAACACGTAAGTAATCTGTGTCGTCGTCGGCATATTTACCCTGCTGATTGGGAATGAGGTTGACGTGATGCTCATCCCTCGCACGGAATGAGCATATTAAAGTTACTACAGCAACTCACCTGTCTGTTCGGCACCTTGCTAAAGAACCAGGTACGTTTCCATCGCGCCCTTGCCCTTGACTTCAATCAATCCACGGGCTTCAGTTTGGAATTTGTCTTTGACCAGAGCATACGTTGCGGCGGAAATTTGCACGCGTCCTGGAAGGCCGTGTGATTCCATGCGGCTGGCCGTGTTCACCGCATCGCCCCACAAATCGTAAATGAATTTGTGGGTGCCGATGACGCCAGCCACCACAGGTCCGGAATGCACACCGATGCGCGCCTTGAACGGCTCGGCAATGTGCGACGTGACGCGTTCCAAGCCAGTCAGCATTTCGAGACCCATCGCCACCACCGCTTCGGCATGGTCCGAGCGAGGCACAGGCAATCCGCCGGCGACCATGAACGCGTCACCGATCGTCTTAATTTTTTCGAGACCGTACTTCGCTGTCAACCGGTCGAATTCAGTGAACACGGCTCCGAGAAGATCGACCAGTTCCGCTGCGGATATTTTGGACGAAATCTTCGTGAATCCAACCAAATCGGAGAACAGAACCGTCGCGATCGGAAACGAATCAGCGATGGATTTTTCGCCGTTCTTCAAACGCGTCGCGATACATGCCGGCAGCACGTTCAGCAACAGGCGTTCGGATTTCTCCTGCTCCAATCGCAGCGCCGCTTCGGCCTTCTTGCGTTCGGTGATGTCGCGAATGAAAACATTCAGCGTGGTCAGTTGATTCCACGAAGCCAGCGAAATTGACAATTCAATCGGGAACTCGCTGCCGTCTTTGCGCACAGCAACACTTTCACTGGTCTGATTGAGCAGGCTCCATGGTTTGCCTGTCTTGAATTCGCGCCAGCCGCGTTCGAACGAATCACGCACCGCTGCGTTGAACACTATCGACGGGAGTTGTTTGCCGATCACGTCTTCCTGACGATAGCCAAACGCGACGACCGCCTGAGGATTCCAGATCACAATGTTGCCGCTGTCGTCGGTGACGATGACAGCTTCCAACGCTGTTTCGACGATCAGACGAATGCGCGCTTCGCTTTCCTTGCGCAGAATTTCTTCCTGTTCGCGCGCCCGAATACGCGCCAGAATCGCGCCGATGCGCGCCTTCAGCAGAAGCATGTTCAGAGGCTTGGGCAGGTAATCTTCAGCACCGTTCTTGATGCACTGCAGGACGCTTTCCATTTCATCGACGGCGGAAATGACCAGTACCGGTAGTTCGCGCGTCGCTGGATCGGCCTTCAACGCTTCGAGCACCTGATAGCCGTTCATGATCGGCATCATGATGTCCAGCAGCAGAACGTCGGGCATCTTTTTGCGAATTTTATCGAGTCCATCTTTACCGTTGACGGCCGTCACGGATTGGTGCCCCAACTCCATGACCATTTCTTCCAGAATCATACGATTGGTAGCGGAATCGTCCACGATCATGATCGTTGCAGGATTGGACATGAATGTTTGTTCCAAGTGGACCGAAAGTAAGATAAAAAGTTGTCAAAAAAAATCGTCGAAAGAAAGTGAGGTCCAGTGCCGAAATTTTAGGAAGCGACCTGGACTTCGGCATTAATACCCAACTCCACAGTCGATAATATAAGGATCACGTGTAAAAAGCCTGTCCAAACTGCGACTCAACCCAGACAATGGCGCTGCATCCAAAAGCTGATGCACAGTCGTCATATCATTCAACGAGCAGATGGAAAATAGTACGTGCAGTCAATTTTCAATTTAATGAACTTAACGTAATCAAACACACCCATTTGTCAAATTCAATTGTCTCAAAATCGCGAATTGGCAAAAAAAGCTACCCAACGCCAATCACCCACCATCAAACCACGTTGTCGCCCCGTCGCCAGTTTCCGGTT
>JBAXUS010000188.1:0-12465 GCA_037129555.1 Planctomycetota bacterium | reverse complement strand
GAGTCATTTCACATTATGAACAAGCGATCATCCTTCACGTTAGCAACATTTCTGGTGGCAATGCTAGTGAGCATTGCCGCTGTCTCAGGGGCGGAAACGCCAATCCCCAAGCCCGACGGCAAGCCGGCCGACATGACCAAGTCCGTGCAGGTCTTCATCCTGCTGGGGCAGTCGAACATGGTTGGAATGGGCAGGATTAACGCTGGCGACAAAGGCAAACCTGAGGGGTCCCTGGAGTTCGCCGTAAAGACCGAGAAGAAATATCCCTATCTCGTGGATGATGCCGGCAACTGGTCGGTGCGCAAAGATGTTCGGTTTGTGCGGATGATGCAGGGAAATGGGTTGATGAATAACGAGTGGCTGGGCGTCGCGCAACCTGATCAACTCGTCAAGGCAACCACCCTTGGTGTGGAGTACGGAATTGGACACGTGGTCGGCAATGCTGTCGATGCGCCCGTGATGATTCTCAAGAGCTGCATCGGCAACCGCGCCCTGGGCTGGCATCTCTTGCCTCCGGGAAGCGCGCGGTTTGAAGAAGGGGAGAAAGTGTATGCCGGTTATCGGGATGCCCCGGATTCATGGGCCAAAGGGACTGAACCCACACCGCCCGTCATCAAAGAGGGGACTGTAACCCTGAAGGGAGATAAGCCTGCAGGCTGGTATGCCGGCAAAGAGTACGACGATGATACGGGTGATGCCAAGAAGGTGCTGGCGGATCTCGACAAGCACTATCCCGGAGCGAAGAGCTACGAAGTTGCCGGTTTCTTTTACTGGCAGGGTGAAAAGGACGCCGGCAATCCAGTCTGGGCGGCTCACTACGAGAAGAATCTGGTCCAGCTCATCAAGGCCTTGCGCAAGGACTTCAATGCCCCCAACGCGAAGTTCGTGGTCGGAACGATGGGTGAATCCGTAAAAGGCAGCGGCGGTAACGGCGGCAAGATACTCGAAGCGCATCTCGCCGTGGACGGCACCGCGGGCAAATATCCCGAGTTCAAAGGCAACGTCGCGACCGTCTACACGCATGACATGGCGCAAGGCGGCAGCGGCAACGGCCACTACGGCGGCAAGGCGGAAGTTTATATGGACGTCGGCGAGGCGATGGGTCGGGCCATGGCGGAGTTGTTGAAGAAATAACACGCAGGGCTTTTGCTTTGTCTTCCATCGCGCTCATCATAGGGCTGGAACGAGAATGACGAAGGCGGCTGGTTCCAGCCAACGCTCGGCACCGATGGCAGATCGGACGAAGCACGCATCAGCGCATTGGGTAAAGTGTGCATCCAAAATGAATATGAAACACTCCCTCACACTCCTCACCGCACTGCTGCTGGCTCCACTGGCCGCACTCCACGCCGCCGACGACGCCAGGAAAACCGACCAGGAAAACAAAAATCTCCCTGGCACGATCAGCCGCGATGGCGACGCGGTTGAGTTGGGCAACGGTTTGGTTAAAGTTCGTTGCGAACCGCAGGATGGCGCGATCCGTCAAAGATTCTTCGCCTTTCGGGATGGCGGCTGGGTCTTGGTGGCTGAGTCCTTTCGCCCGCCCCGCCCGTTTCCCGAAAGGGGCAACAAGCTCTTCCAAAGCGATGCAGCCGCGGCGCGGTGGCTCGTCAGTGAAGTATTGACGCATGTCGAAGCGGCTACCGCAACGGATGGCACGCCGCTCATCCGGCTTCGCGGAACGCAACGGGAGGCGGCGGTTGAGCAGACAATCCGTTTGCAGTCCGGCGACCGGAATTTCCACCTCGAAGTTTCCGCACGCATCCCCGGCACGCCCGCGAAGCTCGATTACCTGCTCTCGACCTTCACCTTCGAATCGGACCGCGTGCCGGAGTTTGTTCACACGCCGACGCTCAAATACACCGAGCATCGCTGGCCCGGCGAGGGTCGCGATCAAGTGCTCGGGGATCGCTCCTTCCACGCCCCTGCGGTGATCCTCCAGGAGGCGGGGATCTTTGCCGCTCTCGTGCCGGACCTCGCGGCGATCAACGCCTATCGCGTAGTCTCGCCGGATGCGCGGCGGCAAATGAATGTGCCGCGCAATCAGTTTTCCGTCCACGTCGAGCCGGACAAATACACCATGCCCACGGCGCTGGATCTGAATGCCGTCTCCGGCCTCACCGCCAAGCGCATCCTGTCCTTCGGCATGATGGATTATGTCGTCTCGCACCATATCCGTTATCTGCGCTCAAACGACGGCGCGATGGTCCGCACGTTGGCGCAACCGGACGTGCGATACGCGTTCGATCTTTTCGTGAGTGCCGATGCTCTGGCGCAGCGCGGCTATCAGGACATCACGCGGTTTCAGTGGGAGCGTTACGGCCATAAAATCTTCGCCGAGCGACCGCATCTCGCGATGCCTTTCGCCGAGTATCTGCGCGTGATCACCACAGCGAACCTCCATCCGCTCGGCGCGGTGCATCCGCCCGTGGCCGGCGTGCCCGACACGGGTTCGTTCCTTTCTTTCGACCTGCAAGGGCAGCCCGTGGGCGGCTATGGCAGCCCGGTGCCCTTCATGGCCGACATGCTGAGCAACAGCGAATTCTGGAACAACGTCCGGGATGCCGTCGGGATGTATGAATGGGGCAAGCGCAGCGGCAACACGCAGTTCGTCGACATGGCGCAGCGCACCATCAACCTCGCGCTTCTCGCGCCACAGGATGCGCGCGGCATGTTCCCGCTGAACTACCGGGTCGGCTCGGGCAAGTGGGTGAAGTCGATGTTCACCGCCGCGCCGGGCAAACCGTCGCAACTCTTCTCCGCCGTGAATGACGAGGGCGACACCTACGACGTGGTGGCCATGAGTCGCACCGCAGCCCATCTGCTGAATTACTACCAGCGCTGTGGGCAGGACCCGCGCATCTTGGACTATGCGACCCGATACGCGGATGGCGTGCTGCCGCTGGTGGATGCCGAGGGTGCCGTGCCCTCGTATGTCTCGGCCACCAACCACACGCCCTACGCCCCACTCGCCCGCAGCGCTCAGGACGCCACCACCATGCAGTTCCTGGCCGAACTTTCCATCCTCACCAAACAACCGCGCTATCTCGAAGCCGCGCGACGCATCGGTGACCGGCTGATCCGCGAAGTCCTGCCGAACCAGTTGTGGAAGGATCTCGAGCAATACTATTCCTGCGGTGCCAAGCCGCTGGACTTCGCCGGCGACACCGAGCAGGGCCAGCCCGCGCGCGGAAACCTCTCGACGTATTGGGCGGCCGATGGCTTCGCGGCGCTCTACCGCGCCACCGAGGACAAGCGCTACCTCGACGCCGGCGAGCGCTGCGTGGATTACCTCACGTTCAGCCAGTGCTGCTGGGATCCGCATTTCATCTATACCGCGTTTCCGTTCGGCGGCTTCACAGCAGACAACGCCGACACCGCAAATTTCCTCGACGCGCGCCAGTGTGAAGCCGTCGCGCCGCTGGCGTGGTATGGGCGCACGCTGGGCCGGCAGGACTTGCTGGAGCGGGCCGTCGCCGCCGCGCGCTCGTCGGTGGTGCTCATCAATCATCCGCGTCACCAGGGCGCGAACAACATCTACCGTCACACGAACCTTTACCCGGTCGGGCTTGGCCCGGAGAACATTGACCACGAAGGCCACCCGCAATCCGCCATGCGCACTCACCCAAGCTGGGGCGAAGCCTCGGGAGTGTTCACCGGCTTGGCCGAAGCCCTCGCGCAATTGGGCGGCGCGTATGTGGACGTGGAGCGGCACCTCGCCGTTGGTGTAGATGGGCTGCGCATCGACTCGGCTGCGCTCGACGGCCAGAGCCTCCGACTCGCCGTTGTCGCGTCGCTCACTAAACTGCCGCAACCTTGGGATCAAGCCTACCAAACGGAACTGCGTGTTGTGGGTTTGAAGCCGGGGAAATACAAACTGGTGATCAACAATGAACTGCCGATCGAATTGACCGCAGAAGAGCTCAGCCACTGTTCGCTGACCGTGCAGCCCGATGGGAAAGTGCGGGCAGGACGATAAGAACAAACTACAATGGGCCGCTGAGGTATCAACCGCCACAAAGAAAGGAACGCCATGAGAAAGAGTATTTTGAGGTGGATCATGATCGCAGTCGTTGTCAGCCAGGGGCAGCTAATTTCGTTGCGCGCGGCCGATACGACATTCCACGTCAAACCCTTGAGCGCCGAACAGGCCAGGGAATACAAGCTCGATGCCAAGTTCTATAAGAAATGCACACGGGTTCAGAATATCCTCATCGCCACGTCCGAGAGGGTTTCCGACTTTGCGCATCTCGAAGCGGCCTATCTGTTGGACAAGGTCATGGGCCACTTGCCCCCGCCGGTCGCACAGCGCATCCGTGACAAGAAAGTGTTGTGCGTCCTCGTCGGCCACGCCGAATTGCAGTCTGATGTGCCGCAGTGGGCAACCGACAAAACCGGCAAGGAACTCGACCTGTACAATTGGCGCGGCCGGGGCGAACTCACCGAGTTCGATGGGCGTCCCACCTTCTTGTTCTCTGAAGAAGACGTCATGGAGTATCCCGGGGGCATGGATCTCGAAAGCGTCCTCATCCATGAGTTCGGCCACGTAATTGATGGTGTCGGCTTCGACAAAACGCTTCAGGATCGCCTGCACGCCGCGTTCAAACACGCCATGGACAAGGGCCTCTACATGGACGGCTATGCCGCGCAGAAGTTTCGGCGCGTGAACAGCGTGGAACCTGTTGGCTTGTTAGACGCGCTGGTTCAGGCGTTCCCCGCGCAGCCCCGCGCTTTTCTCACACAATGCCTGGATGGCGGCGACATCCTCGTCAATGGCAAGCCCAGCCGGTCGGATGTAAAGGTCACGCGGGATGACAAGGTTCTGATTGTGTATGGCGGGCCGAAGAAGACTTACTGGGCGCTCAATAAGGCCGAGTATTGGGCGGAAGGGGTGCAGGCCTGGTATGACACCTGCCGCACCATGGATCACGATCACAACCACATTCACACCCGAGACCAGTTGAAGGCCTACGATCCAGAGTTAGCCAAACTCCTTGAAGATGTGTTGGGCGACAACCCTTGGCGTTTCGTGTCACCCCGCGTCCGCGCGGGCACTGGGCACCTCGTCGGTTACGATCCGGCCAAAGCCCCCAAGGTTGTCCCACCCGAACACATCGACCGCGCGGGCCAGGATTACTACGACGAGTATTGGAAGTACTATTGGCAGCGCTTGCATGACAAGTATCCGGCCAAGACCGTTGTGGCGGACGCAGCAGGGACCACCGAAACCGCCAAAGCCAATGCTTTCTTCGAGCGCGTGTTTGACGTGACGCTCTCCCGCAGTCCGCAGTTGATGGCGGAGCTTGGCATCAAAAAAGATACCGACAAATGGGACGACCTCTCCGACCAGCACGCACTGGAGGACCTTGTCCTCACCGTTGGACAACTCGCGGAACTGAAGCGCACGATCAACGTCGAGGCGCTCGATGAGCAGGCGCGCGTCAGCTACCGGATGTTTGTCAACGACGCAGAACGCGCCATCGAAGGCTGGAGGTGGCGTCATCATGATTACTCGATCAAGCAGTTGGGCGGCCCTCACATTGAAGCGCCATCGCTTCTCATCAATTTTCATCCAATCGCAACCGTCGCCGACGCCCGCGCCTATATTGCGCGGTTGCGCGGCATCGGGCCGTTATTCGACCAATTGATCGAGAGGATGAGGATCTGCGAAACCAAGAACATCATTCCGCCGCGCTTCGTGTTTCCGTTGGTCATTGATTCGGTGAAGGACGTCATCAGCGGCCAGCCGTTCGATGCCTCGACCAAGAAAAGCGCGCTCTGGGAAGACTTTGAAGGAAAGGTGGGCACACTGAAAGATGTGGATGCCGCCACGAAACAAGCCCTGCTCGCCGATGCCCGCGCTGCACTGACCGGGGCAGTGCAGCCGGCCTACGAGAAGTTGCTCAAGGTGCTCGCGGCCCAGGAAAAGATTGCCACCGACGATGACGGTGTGTGGAAATTTCCCGATGGACTCGACTACTACGCCTTCGCGTTGCGGGGCGCAACCACCACCCAGTTGACGGCGGACGAAATCCACCGCCTCGGCCTGAACGAAGTGGCGCGCATCCATCGCGATCTGGACGCCATCATGGTGAAAGTGGGCTTCAAGGGAGACCGGGCGGCGTTCTTCAAGTTCATCAAGGAAGACCCGCAATTCTACTATCCCACCACGCCAGAGGGAAAGGCCGCCTACATGAAACGCGCCACTCAGATCATCGATGACATGCGTGCCCGGCTCGACGAGTTTTTCATCACCAAGCCCAAGGCGTCGCTCATTATCAAAGAGGTGGAACCTTACCGTGCGCAAGGCGCGGCCGGTGCCTCGTACGAGCAACCGTCAGCCGATGGTTCCCGCCCCGGCACCTACTACGTGAACACCTTTGACATGCGCGGACTGCCGATCTTTGAAATGGAGACACTCGCGCACCACGAGGCGCTTCCGGGGCATCACATGCAGATTGCAATCGCTCAGGAGCTGAAGGGCATGCCCCGGTTCCGCATGTATGGCGGCAACACCGCCTATGCCGAAGGTTGGGCCCTCTACTGCGAATATTTCCCCATAGAGTTCGGATTTTACAAGGATCCCTACATGGATTTCGGCCGGCTCAACGATGAATTGCTGCGCGCTATCCGCCTCGTCGTTGATACCGGGATCCACGCGAAGAAATGGACGCGGGCTCAAGTGATGGACTACTTCCGCGCCAACACCCCGAATCCCGAACGCGACATTGTCACCGAGACCAACCGTTACATCGTCTTACCCGCTCAGGCGACGGCCTACAAAATCGGCATGCTCAAGATTCTCGAACTGCGCGAACTCGCAAAAAAGCAACTCGGCGCAGCCTTCGACCTCCGGCAATACCACGACCTGGTTCTGAAGAACGGTGCCGTGCCGTTGAACATTTTGGAGGAAAACGTCCGTGCCTGGATCGCGAAGAAGAAAGAATCCAAAGTGCCTATCCCTCAATAAACAGCCAACCAAACAACAAGCATGAACCAGACCCCCATCACTCGCAGAGTTTTTGCTCTATACTCAGTCGCGCTCGCGGCGCTGGCCTTGTCGTCTATTGCCACCGTTTCGGCGGCGGAGGTAGTCAATGAAGGGAAACAGTCGCCCGGCGAAAGCGTGAAATCCGTTCAGGGTGATAAAGCCACCAGAGTCTCCGGGCGTGCACATAATCCTGGCCTTAAGTTGCTGGGCAACCGCTTTCTCACGTTCAGCACGGTCGTGCGCGTTCGGCAAATTGAGAAGTCGCGCGATGTGGCGGAGGGGCCTGATGAATCAAGTCTGCATACTCCGGCAGAAGCCCGGACTTTTCGCGATGCCGTAGAAAAAGGCTGGCCGGGGGCACGGATCACGTGGGGCTTCAGTTGGCTCGCGTTGAAGGATCAGCGACCCAATTACCTCGAGTTGAAAAAGTTGATTGTCTCCTATCATGAAAAGTATGGCGATGAGCTCACCTTTGTTCCGGGCGGCTATTTTGCCAACATGTATAACTCGCGTGAGCAAGTGAACCGCGACTTGCATGATGGGTTGCAGATGGTTTCGGAGATGGTGGGCGGGGGATATCGTCCGCAAAGTGTCATTGCCGGATTTCTCGCCGCGGAAAACCTGCGGTTCCTTGCCGAAAAAGAAGGCATCCACGTTTGCCAGGGCAATATCTGGAGCCAGTATGCGGTGGACAACGGGGATGGTGAGGGCTCGATCTGCTATCCGTATTACCCGTCGAGCGAGCATTTCTGCAAACCCGCCCAAAGCAAGGAGGACTTGATCGACTGCGTCAACCTCGACGGCTGGACCGTGGATTTCTTGTGCGCAAGATATGCTGCCCCGAGAATGATCGATGGAATCCGTTGCGGCAGCCGGCAGGGCGTCGGCCCGATTGAGACGCTGCTCCGCATGGGCGATGAGCAAGGAGCAAAGGCGATGCTGGCCACCACAGCCGCGCATTTCGACACGGGATTCAAACTCAATAATTTCGCCTGGGTCACCAGCATCTGGGAGTTGGGACTTGTGGAAGGCCGCAAAATATATGGTTACAAAGGCCGTAACGGAATCGATGGCCTGGTCATGTGGCTGACTGAAATGCGCCGCCGTTGGCCGGAGGCCAAGTGTATCACCCATGGCGAGTTTGGGATGCTCTGGCGTGAGCAGTTCAAGAACAATGACACCCTCAACTATCGCTTTGTCGAACGCGGTTCCGGCATCGGTGGCTCGGACGCGAACATGGAAATCCGCTGGTTCATGAACAAGGATTTCCGGCTGGCCCTGTTGCGCAACTGGCAGGACAACAGTCCGGAGAAACTCATCGATTTCACCCGCTACGACCTCCCGGCCCGGGAACCTGCCGATCCACCCCCCGGACAACACAGCCGAAACTGGAGTTTGTTCAACCGGCTCAACCAAAAGGGCGTTCGCCCACAGGATCAACCCATTTCCATCGGCCAATTAAATGCTGAGGAAACAAAGATGATCCAACAGCACTACCCGGAGTTGATTAAAGACAACGCCAAGAAATAAATTTCCATGATTGGCGAATTAACTGAATCAAAATTTGGTACATGGCCTGTTGCTGGCTCCGGCGGTCCAGTCGGTAGAAGGCTAACTACAGCAAGGCTGAGATGTTCGGTCAGGTGGATGAATGCGGGTTAACTCCCTTTTCACTTTCCACGACAGCGCCGGAGCCTTCCATGCGTCTGACCGGGACCGAGCACACGGCGGAATTTGAGAAGCGCCAGGCCGCGCTAAGCGGCCGCACTGGAACCAGCGAAAAAGACATCGGCGGGTCGGGACGCAGCGTTTGTACAATGCTTCGCGGCGACAGCGTCGCACACCCCCACCAGCACCGCCCGATCATTTTTCACTCGATGCTATCGTGGGCAGAAAGTTACCGAACGTTGTGGCGAATGGCGCGGCGGCGATCGGCGAATGCATCAAACAACAGAACGTCAAACTGTTCCTCCGCTTTGCCCCAGAACGGAGTGGAAAGCGAATGCTCAACAAGTTGGTCGGCGGCTTGATGACAACCGGAATGGAACCGCTCCCGATCACACCGTACGAGGGGCTTACAGGCCGGAGAAATTTGAAAGAACAGGCGACGGAAACCGCCAAAAACACAGCCGCGCTCACTGGGAGCGCGGCTGAAATTAATACCGAGGTGGATTCGCCAGGAAATGTAAATCGGGGCGACTGGACACCAATAGAACTTTTTATGAGGGGCGCGTTTGGATTAAGCGCTTCGGTTCAGCGCTTGATTGCTGCGGCTTGAACTCCCAAAAATCTAAGTTGCGGATAGTTCAAGCAGACAGCAGCCCAGTAGGTAATGGGCGATCGGTTGGGTTATATAGTGAAGCAAAACTCAATAGAGTTCCTACATCCATTTCGGCTTCGATTCGAAATCGTCTCGACGAATCTGCCCGACAACTTCCTTGATTGACGTAATTCCGTTTCGAACCTTTTCCATGCCATCCCAATACAATGTGGTCATTCCG
The DNA here is from genome assembly GCA_037129555.1 of Planctomycetota bacterium. GTDB lineage: Bacteria > Planctomycetota > SZUA-567 > H5-PLA8 > H5-PLA8 > JANXLS01. The sequence continues at coordinate 2,973 of JBAXUS010000188.1, read as the reverse complement.
GCCTTTTCCACGGCCAAATGTTTTAGATCATCTGATGTAATGCCATGCGAACTCATTGAGGCCCTCAAGGTATCACTCATGATCAGAAGTTCGTGCACGCCGATTCGGCCTTTGTATCCCGTTCCGCCGCAGGCTTGACAGGCTCCGGCAGAATAGAGGACAAGTTCCTGGTCGCTCGGTACACCTGCCAAGCGCTTTTCATCAACCGTCGCGTTGTTCTTCTGCTTGCATGAAACACACAGCCGCCGTAACAATCGTTGTGCGCATATCATGACCATGGACGAACTGATGAGGTACGGTTCAACACCCATTTCAATCAAACGTGTCACCGTCGCCGCGCTGTCATTTGTGTGCAACGTCGATAGCACCAGATGCCCCGTCAGCGCTGCTTCGACGGCAATGTCCGCTGTCTCGCGGTCGCGGATTTCGCCCACGAGAATTACGTCCGGGTCTTGGCGCAAAAAACTTCGCAAGCCGCGTGCGAAGGTCAATCCCGTGGCCAGATTGACCTGTACCTGATTGATACCTGGAAGAGTGTATTCAATCGGGTCTTCGATCGTTTCGATGTTGATTTCTGGGGTCTGAATCTCTTTCAGGGCGGAGAACAGCGTCATCGATTTGCCCGATCCCGTTGGGCCTACGTGCAGGATCATTCCGTACGGAGTTTGAATTTTCTCGCGGTAAAGTTGCAAATGGCGGCTCGAAAATCCGAGTGAATCCAACGGCTGTGCTGATTTCTTTTTATCCAAAAGGCGCATCACCACCTTTTCTCCGTAATTTGTAGGAATGATGGATACTCGAAGGTCGATGTCGTCTTTGTAAACAATGCGGCCATCCTGCGGCACGCGCCGTTCGGTGATGGAAAGATTACTCATGATCTTGATGCGCGCGACCACGGGCAGGTTGAGCTTCTGCGGCTGCAGTTTTTTGATCTGCCGAAGGTCGCCATCGATGCGATACCGGACGAGCACTTCGCGTTCCAACGCTTCGATGTGAATGTCCGACGCTCCTGCAGCGCATGCGTCATCGATGATTTTGTTCACAAGCTTAATGACCGGTGCCGACTCCTCGGAGTCTTCGGCCACCTCAACCGTTTCGCTTTCGAGCTGATATGCCCCGGCTATTTGGGCTTCGATCTCCGACAACGTCGCTTCAGCACGCAGCTTCGGAAACACATTTGACGAAATCATGGGTGTGTTCGGAGAACTTGAATTTGCCGCCGAGAGGCCAAACAATTCGTTGATGTTTTTCGGCTCCGTTACAAGGATGCGTGGTTTGTGTTCCGCTCCAAATAAGCTCGTCAGATCGTCGATTAGTTTCCAAATGAATGGATTCGAAACGACGAATGCGCGCTCATCATTGATATTAATGGCAACGACCTGCCGGGCCTTGCAAAACGAAGTGGGTAATACGCCTAAATTCAAATCTTTGGTGTCCATTTGGGGCAAATAATCAAGATTGAGGTACGTGGCAATATTCCGGGCGACGACCTCCTCACTGACTCCAATCAGAGGCGCGATTGCGTACAAATTGTCAGTAGATATTTCCACAAATTTTCGTGCGACTTCGTCAGTGACATGGAGCGCTTTTCGTTCGTAGTGTAGAAAGTCGCGATAATCGACAGTGGACAGATTTTTAAAGCCCAGATCCTTCCATTTTTGGTTGGTGACGAGGTATTTCTGTACGGTTTCGAGCAATCGCTCCTGTTTGACCGGCTTGACCAGGAAATCGATTCCGCCCGCGCTGAATGCCTTGGCTTTGTCGTGCCGGGTATAGAGGGCTGTCAAGAAAATAACAGGGATGGAAGCCAAAGACTTTTCTGATTGGAGTTGTGCGCAGAGCTGATATCCGTCAGTGACGGGCATGATGACATCGAGCAGAATCAAATCGGGTGTTCTTGATGCAAGCACCTGCATGGCCTCGACGGCGCTGCTTGCAACCAGGACCTCATAGCCCGCCGATTTCAACCAGCGCCGGACCAACTCCAATTGATCCTTGGAGTCATCAACACAAAGGATGGTACTTTTGGCATTCTGTTCCATGGACGCACCTATTTCTGCTCAAGTGTGTTTGGGCGTTGACTTGTCATCTCTTCTAAGTTTATGCACGCTCTCGCAATGGTGCCCAAGTCCTGCATCGATTCCTCTGATAGACCGATGCCCTTCAGCACTTCGACCATGCTGATAACGCCCTTGTTCAGGTCCATGATCTTGTTTTGCGTAAGCTGTAGCTTCTGGCCGGTGTCGCTTTTTTCATCGGACTGGTTTATGCATTCTTCCGCGTACCGATCAACGAATTCCAGGAGCGCTGTACTATTCAGACCCATTTTTACCAACAAGCCGGAAGCGGTTTGATCAGGTAGAGCCTGCGCTTCTTGCAAGATCATTTCGGAATATCCAATCATGGCATTGAGCGGCGCACGCAAGTCGTGTCGGATGCGAGCCACCCGAGCTTCATGTTCTTCTGATGGATTGTTCATGATTGGTTTCCCGTCAGCGCTTCAATTTTCGTCAACAACCGCGCAAATTCGATGGGTTTCATGTCGTAGTCGTTGCAACCGGCTTCCAGTACCTTTTCTTTGTCGCCGGACATCGCATGGGCGGTCAATCCGATAACCGGAATGGCAGCGGTGCGGAGGTCGGCCTTCAGGCAGCGTGTGGCTTCCCAGCCATCGACCACTGGTAAATTCATGTCCATCAGGACGAGTGCGGGCAAACCCTGAATGGCCTTTGAGATGCCCTCGGCTCCGTCCACGGCGGTTTCCACCTGGTAGCCCTTGCGCTGAAGCCGCCGCGCCAACATGTCGCGGTTCATCTCATTGTCTTCGACCAAAAGTATCTTTAACATGATTTGGTTTCCTTTTCGACATCTGCCGAACTATCGGCTCTACTAGGCGCATTGTCGGTGATGAACGCTCCAATGTCAGACCTCCTGATCTCCGCCTTGAAATGAGTGGCCATGTGGAAATAGGAT
>JBAXUS010000187.1:0-12499 GCA_037129555.1 Planctomycetota bacterium | reverse complement strand
TCATGCGGTGGGTCCTGTAAAAGGAATGAAGCGCGAGGCTTCCCTTCGAAGCTAGAGAAAGCGACTTTGGCACAAACACGCCAAAAACGAGAACACGGAGTACGGTATCGAACGAATCCAAGAATTATAACGCCCAATTTATTGGTGATACATGAGCGGATTACGGTTACTTCGGAAGATCATTCAATCGCTTTTTCCAATAATCTGGTCGGCGCGAGCGGTGGGCGACGGCGACGATCCAGATCGTGCTTGGGCGTTCAGTGTAGACGACATTGAAGGGGAAGTCTTTTACGGGACAGTATCGAATTCCTTTTCCACGAGTGGGCCACGCGCTGGGATGAGATCGAATCTTACTACAAATAGAATCAACGTTATTCGAGAAGCGCTTTCCAAGTCCAGATTTTTCTCGTTCATACCACTCAATGGCAAGGTCAAAATCTTCCCGCGCTCCGGGGTTCCATTCTAGCGTGACCATTTGTATTTGGCTCGGATCGAGGCCATTACTTCGTCATGGGGGATTCCCACGACTTTCCCCGAATCGATTTCGGCGATGCGCTTGTCGATCTCGGCGTCCCAGGCGGCTTCAGCGCCGGGATCGACGAGGGTGTCGTCTTCATCGCATGAACTGTCCAAAAGTGCCAGTGCGACTTGGGAGCGTTCGTCTGCGGGTAAGCGCATGGCTTCGTCGAAAATGGTTTTTGAGCGGGCTGTCATGAGTCCTCCTTGAACGTGCTGACGATGTTTACAACGGAATGTCCTTTAAACGCTTCTGCCAGTAATCCGGGCGGCGCGAGCGGTGGGCGACGGCGACGATCCAGATCGTAACTTAAATAAACTAGTGTGAACGAAATTGGAACGATGGTCAACTGAATTCTCTTTTACATTTTTCCCGGGCACAGACCCAATTAATTTCGTCTCAGGTGTAGTTGTTTGAATCCAGTGGAGTCTGTTAGCTATGAAAAATATGAAACCTTCAAAACTCACGCGCCGAGCATTTGTGGCTCGCTCTTCAGCTGCTGTCGCCGGTGTGGTCATTGCTTCGAATCTATCCCAACATTCTGTTTATGCCGATGAACCGGCCGGGCCGTTTCAGGCTATGGGGACGCGATGTGGCGAAGTGACCGATACCACTGCGATTGTTTGGACTCGATTGACTGCTACAGCGACGCGCAACAAGGAAGGGATTGTTATTCCGAAACGCGATAAAGAGGAGAAGAAGCGCGGCAAGTCGGAGTCCAACGTCACAACGTCCGTCGATGAACTCGAAGGTGCCTGCCCCGGCGCGCCTGGACGCGTGCAACTGCGCTACGGCACGCGCGAGGATTTGACTGACGCGAAAACCACCGAGATCAAGAGTGCTGCGGCAGAGCACGATTTTATCTGCGAGTTCACGCTTGCTGATTTGAAGCCTGGCACCGTGTATTATTATGCGAGCGACGTCGTCACGCTTGCAGGTGTTTCCAAAGAGTCTATCTTTCGTGGAAAATTCGAAACGGCTTTGCCGGCAAACGCTCCGAGCAATCTGCGCTTTTGTGTCATGACGTGCCAAGGGTATCCGGATCGTGGCCATACCGACGGCCACTTCATCTATCCTGCGATGCAGTCGCTCAATCCGAATTTTACGTGCCTCACCGGTGACTTGGTCTACTACGACAACGACGCGCCCGCCGCGATTTCAGAACGCCTCGCGCGTTATCATTGGGAGCGCATGTTCAGCCTCCCGCGCCTGATCGAATTCAATCGCAATCAATCGACGTATTGGCTGAAAGACGATCACGACACGTTGAGTAACGATTCCGGTCCGGGCGCGAGCATGGGAGACTTTACGTTCGCTCAAGGCCAGAAAATCTTCCGCCAGCAAGCGCCGATGAACGATGAGGGGCCAAGTTATCGAACGATCCGCTGGGGGCGTGATCTGCAACTTTGGTTTACGGAAGGGCGCGACTTCCGCTCGAAAAACAAAAGCCCGGACGGACCGGACAAGACGATCTGGGGCGCCGAGCAAAAAGCGTGGTTCAAGCGGACGGTCAAAGAGAGTGATGCGACGTGGAAGATTCTCGTCTCGCCGACGCCGCTCGTCGGCCCGGATCGTCTCAATAAAAAGGACAATCACGCGAACGAGGGATTCCAACACGAAGGCGACGAAATCCGAGCGTGGATCAAGGCGAATGTGCCGGACAATTTCTTCGTGATCACCGGCGACCGGCACTGGCAGTACCATTCCGTGCATCCAGAAACGGGCGTGCGGGAATTCAGCGCGGGTCCTGCGAGCGACGAACACGCGAGCGGTTCGCCAGGTGAGAATCTCAAGTACCACAAATACCACCACGTTCGAGGTGGATTCCTTGCGGTGACGCTGAAGCGTGACGGCGTGAAAAGCCTGATCACATTCCAGCACCATGACGTCATGGGCAAAGTGGTGCATGCGTGGAACACGGAACGCGCAGTGTAAATGCGAGCGAGCGCTTATCCGGCGAGTTCCTGCATGACCTTCAGCCCGTCTTCGAGAATGGCGTCGGACGCGGCGTATGAAATTCGGAAATGGGTGTCGCGGTTTGAGAACACGTTTCCTGGGACGAGCAGCAAGCGATGCTTGATGGCTTCTTCGACGTACTGCTGCCCGGTGGCGAACTTCGCCGGGATGCGCGGGAAGAGGTAGAACGCGCCGCCGGGTTCGACGACGTCGTAGCCCGCTGCGCGCAGACCTGAAACCAGAAAATCGCGCTTGCGGCGGTACTGTTCGACTTTATCGGAGAGGTCGATTTTGAAGGCTCCGAGCGCGGCTTTTTGCGCTGTGCTGGGAGCGCAGACGAACGTGAATTGCTGGAGCTTGATGAGGCTTTCGACGAGCGCCGACGGACCGGTGACCCAGCCCACGCGCCATCCAGTCATCGCCAACGTTTTCGACAATCCGCCGACGGCGAGAGTGCCTTCTGGATAATACGCGCCGAGGCTTTTGTTCGGAAGGCCGTCGGGGTTTCCGTAGGTGAACAGTTCGTAGATTTCGTCGCTGATGATGATCAGGTTGTTCGCTCGGGCAAGATCGGCGAGTTCTGTTTTCTGTTTGTGCGAGAGGCACACGCCGGTCGGGTTTGCGGGTGACATCGCGAGGATCACTTTTGTGCGCGGCGTGATGAGCTTTTCGAGGCGCGACGCGTCGAAACCGAAATCGGGATAGGTGTCGTAATAGACCGCCGTGCCGCCGCACATCGCGGTCAGATGTTTGTAGCTGACGAAGTACGGATCTGGGACGAGGACTTCGTCGCCGGGATTGACCAGCGCCATCAAGGCGAGCGTTAAACCGCCGGACGTGCCGCTGGTGATGATCGAACTTTCCGGGCGGACGCCGTGCAACTGTTCGTAATGATCGAGGACGAGCGCGCGCAATTCCGGAATCCCGGCGCTGGGCGGATAGCGGTTGAAGCCAGAGCGAATGGCGTCGATGCAAGCGTCTTTGATCGGATCGGGGACGTCGAAATCAGGCTGGCCGATCGAGAGATTAATCGCGTCTTTGATCGTGGCTGCGAGGTCGAAAATTTTGCGGATGCCTGAGGCTTCGATGCCGGAGACGCGTTGAGCGAGGAGGCGGTTGTAGTCCATCGACGGGTTTTGACTCCACTGAAATTGTTGAATGTCGGGCGTAATAGAGAAGGGATTTTAACGCAAAGGCGCGAAGGCGCTAAGGCGCAAAGGAAAAAAGACGGGAAGCGGGGTTGGGATGAAATCAAGGCGTTGGGGTTAATCAACGCTCACCCCTCTCCCCGCGAGCCGAACGGCTGGCTCGTCGGCCCTCTCCCTCAAGGGGAGAGGGGAACGACGGCTTACTTCGTGTGTGCGAGGACGAAATCGACGATGGGTTTGGGGTCGACGAGGCTGTGCGGGTGGTGGTCGACGCCGGGCTTGGCGATGACGACGATTTCGCCACCGAGTTCTTTGTAGCGCTTTTCGACGAGGCGCGTGTTTTCGTCGATGGGCACGGTTTTATCGGCGTCGCCGGCGACATGCAGCAACGGGATTTTGGCTTTGGCGAGTGGTTCGAGATTGTCGACGGGATTGAGTTTGTACGCGAGCGCTTGTTCTTCCGTCAGGCCGTAGACTTTCAAGCAGCGTTGCCAATCACCTGCAGAGCCTTTGCCCTTGCCTTTGCCGCCGGGCCAGCTTTTGAAATCGCAGACGGGTGCGTCGTTGTAAATGCAGGAGACTTTGTCGGGATTGCGTGCGGCCCAGTTCAATGTGAAGAGACCGCCTCGGCTGAAACCTTCGAGTGAGGGCTTGGTCGAGAGGCCGTATTCTTTGACGAGGTGCGCGTGGAATTTATCCATGATGTCGAGGGCGACGGGTGCACCGTACATGTTCTGGACATCAATGTACGCGGCGTGAAAACCTTTTTCGATCAGCGCGATGTCACCCTGGGGTTCGTGGCCGAAAAATTCGGTGCGCCAAATCCACGGCTTTCCGGCTGCGGCCGTTTTTGGAACGACGATGAAACATTTGCGACCGTCCACGGTGAAATCGAGTTTGTCGAACCCTTTCCACACGGACTTGACCGGCTCGGCAGCGGACGATGTTGCGATGGACATGACCATCAGAGCAAGAAGGAACGATTGGGCGATTTTCATACGCGAAATCCTGAATGGTTTCGAAGTCAAAAGCCTGTGCCGGATCGGCCAGACATGTATCGATTGAACTACACTGAATACGGTGCGATGTGAATGTGAAATGGGTGTGAAATGAGAGCGTGAAGGATGTTGGTTAAATTGTGAACACGTGGGCACTGGAAGAGTCGAACGCCAAATTAATTTATATCGCCCCGTTGAGGCTAAACACAGCACATTCACCACCCATCTTCAACCGCCCGCATCAACCCCACACAATCCTCTTGCGTATGCGCCGCACTTACACTGATCCGCAACCGCGCCTCACCCTTCTTCACCGTCGGATACCGCACCGCCGGAACAAAATACCCGCGCTCCAAAAGCCGCTCCGAAAGCGCCAACGCCCGCACCTCATCCCCCACAATCGCAGGCACGATAGGCCCCTCCGTCGAAGGTGTTGCAATTCCCAACCGCTTTAATTCCCCGCGCACACATTCCGCATGCTCCGCGACACGCGCCCGCAACTCTGGCTCCGCATCAATCAACGCGAGAGCCTCTAACGCCGCAGCCGCGCTCGCCGGAGCCAACGCTGTCGAAAACATATGCGCACGCCCCGTCACAATAGCCCGAATCATCCGCTCCGACGCGCACACAAATCCACCCTGAGCACCCAGCGCTTTCGACAGTGTGCCCATCACAATCGTCAGTGACTCACCGCGCAACAATTCTTTCACACACCCACGCCCATCCACTCCCAACACGCCTGTCGCATGCGCTTCATCGACCAACACAATCGCGCCAAATTTCTCCGCAGCTTTCGCAATCACCTCGACCGGAGCCACATCCCCATCCATCGAATACAACGATTCAATCACCACAATGCAACGCCGCGCACTTTCTTTCTCTAACAGCCGCGTCAAATCCTCGACATCATTATGATGAAACGTCCGCATCCGAACGCCCGACCCCATCGCTCCATCAATCAAACAAGCATGCGACAACTTGTCGAGCAAAACCGTCGTCTCGCCATCCGCCAACGCCCCAAGCGTAGCGAGCGCCGCCTGAAAGCCAGAAGGAAAAACCAACGCTCCATCCGAGCCTTTAAACACCGCCAACGCCCGAGCCAACTCATCGTGAATCGTCTTATTCCCACAGATCAATGCACTGGCCGTCGCCCCCGTCCCAAAAGAATCCAACGCCCCCTTCGCCGCCGAAATCATCCGAGGATGCTGCGACAATCCCAAATAATCATTCGAAGCAAACGACACCACCCAGCGCCCGCCCACCTTCACGCGCACCCCTGCACCCTCCACGACTCGCACTTCCCGCGCCAACCCCTCCGCACGCAAAGTCGCCTGTCGCCCATCAAGAAACCCACCCCACCCGTCCATCCTTTATTCCCCTAAAAACCATTCGCGAAGATTCGCGCCAATTCGCGTTATTCGATGTTAAAAGCCGTTCGCCGTTTCCGCCGTTCAGCGAGTCACAACCGCCGCCGCAATATGCCCGCCAAATCCATGATTCAAAACCAAAGCTGTCTTCGCTGTCGTCACCCGCGCAGCACCGAGCACCAAATCAATATCCTCAAATTCCGCAGCCGGTTCTTCCAACCCCGCAATGCCCGGAATAAATCCTCCGCGCAACGCCTCGACCGTCAGCCCCAACGCCACCGCTCCCGACGCGCCCAACAAATGCCCGGTGATTCCCTTCGTCGCCGTCACAGGCGGAACTTGTTTTCCAAACACACGCTGCAACGCGCGAATTTCCAGCGGATCATTGTACGCCGTCGCCGTGCCGTGAGCGTGAATCCATCCAATCTGCCCCGGCTCTATCCCAGCGCGAAGCATCGTGTTTTCGATCACACCCGCCAGCACCGTGCCCTCCGGATCCGGCGTCGTCACATGATGCGCATCCGCTCCCAACGCAATCCCCGCAATCGTCCCCAAAATTTCCGAGCCCGATCGCCGCGCCGATTCCATCCGCTCAATCCGAAATATCCCCGCGCCTTCACCCACCACAAACCCATCGCGAAGCGCATCAAACGGCCGCGTCCGTCCACTCGGACTGATCACGCCCATCCGCTCAAAACTCCGCAGAATCAAATCCGAATTCGAACTCTCCGCCGCGCCCGCCAAAACCGAATCGCAGACCCCATCGCGCAACCAATCCATCCCAAGCTTGATGCTCGCCACCCCACTCGCACACGCCGCTACTACCGCCGACGCAGGCCCACCCAACGTCATAGCCCGAGCAATCCACACCGCCGCAGCGTCCGCACCCAATTCAGAAATCGTCGGAATCAACGTGTGATTGGAATTCGATATCAACCGCTCAACAGCCGCTTCAATCGCATCCGTCAACCCCTTCGAAACCGTCACCACCACGCCACATCGCGAATCAAATTGAGCCGCGTTCTTCATCGCCTCAATCGCCGCGCTCATCGCCAATTCAATCGCCCGCGAACGCTCCGCCGTGCGCTGCATCTCGCGCTCAAATCGCGACGGAACAACCGGGCATTCGACCGTCATAAATCGCGTTCGCCCGGACGTGCCAACACATGCCGGTTCACCCGGAACACGACGACACACCAACCCCATGCCCGTAATCGCAACAGGTTCTTGACGCAAAAAACTCATTGTAGAATTATAATAGTAAAACGAGCTTTTAGCCCGTTCAAAAGAAGTCGCGATACGCTAGAAATCCGCACCACACGGCAACAGAATTGCCGCCGCTCCTTAAACGTGCTCACCATCCGGCTCAATCGGTCCGACCGGTTCCTGATGGTGCGACGCAGCCTGATTCTGCTGATACGTCCGCCACAAATTCTGCACCGCCTCGTACCCCGCCACCGCTTTCATTACAAATTCAACCGGATTAAATCCCGCCGCTGCGGGAGCCGCTGCAGACACCGTGCCCTCGCCCGCCGTGTGCTTGACCTCTATCACCACACGTTGCGGTTCGCCTCCGGACGATCCCGATGACGACCCGCCGCCCGTCAACAATTTCGACACCAGAACACCCGCGCCCAGCGCGACTCCCGCCGCAATAAACGGATGCGCGATGATCATCTCTTCAATCGTCGTACCATCGGTCAACTGCTTCACTTCCGATTTCACCGTGTCACCCACGTCCGAGCATGTTTCTTTCAACGCGTTCACCGCGTTGTCGCGACGGTCAAATTGGTGTAGCAGGCGTTTGTCAAACGTGCCGTTCATAGCGCTCCCCGTTCCGTTACTTCTTCGCCGCGACGCTGCCGATATGCGTCCGCCAAAACGACACCGCCACAATCGACGTTCCCAACGTATACACACCGCCACGCACCAACGGCGACACCCACTCCGCCCACTGCGCCGCTTTCATCGCCGACGCAGCCGCCTGATCCAACAGCACGAATCCATAAACCGCCAGTGCCAAAAACGCCAACGCCATCGGCACCGCCAACAACGCCAGAGCCGCGAGCCGGATCAACTTCATTTTCCAGATCGCCAATTGCGCGTCCGAAATAACCAGCAACTGAGCGCCAATATTGCGCAGAACCTCCAACGCGTTGAACGCCTTCGGTCCCGATGGGGCCTGGCTCGCGGTGTCGGACGGCTCGCTCATAATCGGTCGCTCCAGTTGATTTCAAAAAACAACGCGTGAGCGTCCGAACGCAAATCGGTCACTCACGTCTCCAATTATGCAATCACAATCTCTTATCGGCGAGCCAACAAAACACCGATCAACGCGCCCAGACCAAACGCGACAGCGAGGGTGCCATACGGATTCTCGCGAACCGTTTCATCAGCCGCTTTGCACAAGCTCTCGAATTTTTCCTGGCCGTGATCCATGACCGCACTATGCAATTCGGCGGCACCTTCTTTAATCTTCGCGGCGGCTGCGCTCACGTCGGACGTTTGTACTTCATCCATGTCTGAGTTCCTCCATTAAATGGGTTTAAAACCTGTCTTAAAAGTCAGTCTAGTCACTCCCCGCCCATAAAGCAAGGCCATCGAATCGACTCGTCTCCTTGATGTTGCACTCAAGCCAACGACATCGTCTTCTGAATTTCATTTTGCTTTTATCGCACTTCTCTTTTAAATGGTATCCATGCTGAAACGCTTGTGGGTCCTGCTCGACTCAATCAAATTCGCGCATTCCATCTTTGCCCTCCCATTCGCGCTGGTCGCGGCGATTGTCGCGGCCAACGGACTGCCCGCGTGGAACACAGCCCTGTGGATCATCGTCTGCATGGTCGCCGCTCGCAGCGCAGCAATGGCGTTCAACCGGCTCGCTGACCGTGATATTGACGCTCAAAATCCGCGCACGAAATCGCGCCCAACGGTCACCGGAGCCGTCAGCGCACGGTTCATGCTGATCTTTCTGATCGTCTGCGCGATCGTGTATTTGGGCGGAGCGTGGATGCTCAACCGCGTCTGCTTCGCGCTCGCCCTCCCCGTGCTCGCCATTCTGCTTGGATATTCCTACGCAAAACGCTTCACCGCGCTCTGTCATTTCTGGCTGGGATTTGCCCTGGGACTCGCGCCCGTCGCCGCACATCTGGCCGTACTCGGAGAACTCCGGCCTCTCGCGACCATGGCTGTAAAATGGAATCTCCCGTTCGAACTCTTTCCGATTTTAATGGGCGCGACGGTACTCTGCTGGGTCTCCGGATTCGATCTCATTTACGCCTGCCAGGATTACGACGCCGACTGCGCCGATCCGCGTTTGCATTCAACGCCTAAAAAAATAGGAATCAAAAAAGCGCTGCAATTATCGTCATTCCTGCACGTCATCGCCGTCTTTTTATTGATCGCGACGGGCGTGTATGCCGGGATGGGAGTGTGGTACTATCTCGCAACACTGCTGATCGCCGCACTGCTCACGTACGAACATTGGATCGTCAGCCCCTCGGATTTGTCGCGCGTGAATGTCGCGTTTTTTACAATCAACGGAGCCGTCAGCCTGGTACTGCTCGCGGCAGTCGTGATCGAACGTGTCGTGTTAAAGTAGAGCCGAATTCCGATTCGGCTCCTTTTATTTAGTTGCTCGACTGGATGCCCCTATGCCCGAATTGCCCGAAGTCGAAACGGTCGTCCGCATGCTCGCTCCACTGCGCGGTCGCGTCATCCGGGACGTGACCGTTTTGCATAAACCCTGCGTGGCTGGTTCTCCCGGAAAATTCGGCCTCCTGAATGGAAAACGAATCGAGCGCATTTGGCGCCGCGCGAAATTTATCCGCATCGATGTCGAAGACGGTTTGGGCCTCGTCATTCATCTGCGCATGACCGGCTGGCTGGGCGTTTTGAACGCACACGCGAAAGATCCGAAACGCGATCCATACGTGCGCGTACGAATTTCACTCGATGACGGCAACGAAGATTTGGTCTTCAACGACATCCGAACATTCGGGCGCGTGTGGTGCGGAACGCGAGAGTCGCTTGACTCTCTCAAATCCTTGACGAAACTGGGTCCCGAGCCTTTTGATATTTCAGCCGCTGAATTCGCACTGCGGTTGCGAGCACGAAAGTCGCGCCTGAAATCATTGTTGTTGAACCAGGAGTTTCTCGCGGGTGTCGGGAACATTTATGCCGATGAAGCATTGTTTGGAGCCGGATTGCATCCGCTCGCAAACTCCAGCTCAGTCAGCGTGGCCCGTGCGGTACGGTTGTTGAAATCAATTCAGGACGTGTTGAATGCGGCCATCGACGCCGGCGGATCAAGCGTTGAAAACTTCAAACGCCCCGATGGTGAGAGCGGTTGGTTTCAACGCGAATTGAGAATTTACGGACGCGGCGATGAAGCCTGCGTGGCGTGCGGATCGGTTGTGAAGCGCATTGTGGTTGGGCAGCGTGGGACGTGTTTTTGCCCGAGATGCCAGAAAAAATAGAAACCAAACAGGGCGTTTATGAACATTAAATTATGGGGTGTGCGCGGCAGCATTCCGACGCCGAGCACTCCGAATTTTTCAACGAGTCGCTTTGGTGGAAACACCACCTGCATCTCGATCCATGCGCCCGGCATCCTGATCATTCTGGACGGCGGCTCCGGCCTGCGTTCGCTCGGCATGTGGCTCAATCCCGCCGAAGCCGTTCACGGCACGTTCTTCTTCACGCACTTGCATTGGGACCACATTCAAGGCTTCCCGTTCTTCCGCCCCGCGTTCATTAAAGGCAACACCTTCGACATGTACGGCCCGAAATTCGAAGACCGCAAAGGCGCGTCGCTGCTCGAAGAAGCTTTGCGGAACCAGCAGCAGCATTACAATTTTCCGATTGAACTCAGTCAGATGCCCGCACGCATGAACATCACCGACATCGAAGTCGGGCAGAGCATTGAATTGAAGGGCAAATCAAGCACGATCCGTGTCACGAGTGGCAAGCTGAATCATCCCGGCGGCTGCTTCGGGTACCGCATCGAAGAACACCGACCGGACGGCATCAAAACGTTCGTCATGGCCACCGACAACGAACATCTCCCCGAGATCAATCCGTCGCTGCAAACCTTGGCCAAAGACGCCGACATTTTGCTTTATGACGGTCAATACACGCTCGACGAATACGAAGGCTTCGCAGGCCCACCTAAACGCGGCTGGGGACACTCAACATTTGTCCACGGCATCCGCGAAGCCAAAGCCGCGAACGTGAAGCGCCTGCTGCTCACTCACCACGATCCGCTCCGCGACGACTGGGCCGTCGCCCGCCTCGAAAACGAAGCCCGCCGCGAAGGCGTCGCCGCAGGCATAGACGTCAGCGCCGCGCATGAAGGCATGTCGATTGATTTGTAAAAAACCTGTTTCGGGTTTCGGGTTCCGGGTTCCAAGTTAAAATTCATGTGACGTACATCGCATGTCACAACACGAAACCCGAAACTGGGTCGTTAAATCTGCGCAATCAATTTCGTGACGAGCCGCGTGAGTTTCGGTTCCGCTTCGTTCGCCACTTTGATGATCTCTTCCAACACAGCGGGCTCAAGCGCGTCCGGCATACAGCGATCCGTAATAATCGTGGCTGCAAAAATACGCAGACCCGCATGAACGCCGACGATCACTTCCGGCACCGTGCTCATCCCAACCACATCGGCTCCAATCGCGCGCAGGTATCGATACTCGGAACGTGTCTCCAAATTCGGACCCGAGACCGCAACATACACACCGAGATGCGCGCGAATCTTTTCCTCCATCGCAATCTGCAATCCTGCCGCGAGCAACTTCTTGTCATACGGCGCGCACATGTCCGGGAAGCGCGGTCCGAGCCGCTCATCATTCGACCCAATCAATGGATTTCCCGGCATCAAATTTATGTGGTCCTCGATCAACACTAGATCGCCTTTGGCGTGCATCGGATTCATCCCGCCGACCGCACCGCTCAAAAACAACGCTTCCGCACCGCACGCTTTTGCCACGCGTACCGGCATCGTAATCTGCTCCCAATCCCAGCCTTCATACAAATGAAAACGACCGTCGAACGCAAGCACCGGCGTCCCGTTCAACGTCCCGGCAACAACGCGCCCGGCGTGGCTCTTCACCGTCGAATGCGGAAAATACGGGATGTCCTGATACGGAATTTCGCGCGCGTTTTCAATCTGCTTCGCCAAACCGCCCAAACCCGTTCCGAGCACCACGGCGGCGCGCGGCGGGACCGGAAGAATCTCTTTGATCACAGCGGCAGCTTGAAACACTTTGTCGTACAGTGACAGATCGGACATGGTCAAAACTCCCTGATTTTAAAAAATAAAATCGTTCCGTATGCGCCTGTTTCAAACTTCAACAGCCTCGATTTTTGCAAGCGCGGTTGTAAGAGAAATGCCGAGAATTTCAACGCGTTTGTTCCGCGACGTCATGCCGCTCGCGACGCGCACACTCTTCTTTCCCGCCCCAAAAAACGCAGCCAGCACCGCTTCAATCTCCGCGTTGGCCTTCCCAT
>JBAXUS010000186.1:0-12586 GCA_037129555.1 Planctomycetota bacterium | reverse complement strand
GATCGGAGTTTATTCAGAATCTGGACGCACATGGAACTGAGTGGACAAAGTTGATCGACAGCACGTTCGCTCTTGAATCCACGATGACGATGGGTGACGTCTATACTCAAATGCGAGCGCAGGAAGACGCCTTTGCGGCCATCATCGAAAACGGGCGCCCCGTGGGACTTTGTTCTCGCGGCGCGCTCGGTTTCATGATGGGCTCGCTTTATGGGCATTCCGTTTACAGCCGCAAGCGGATTACGACTCATATATTGGAATGGTATTTGATTATTCCAGAGGGAACGACGTGCGAGGATGCGATTGCCATTGCTCTGTCGCGACCGCGGAAGATCTTTTACGACGATGCCATCATTGTCGATCAGAATGGACTTTTTTTGGGTTTGATTTCTGTCAACACGCTGGTTGCAATGCAATCTGCTCTGTTGGCACAGAAGTCAAAACGGCTGGAAGAGGATCTTGAAAAACGGTATCGAGCCGAGGAGTCGTTGCGATTGGCAAACGAGCAGCTTGAAGCAGCTAAAGTCGCCGCCGAATCCGCGAATGCCGCCAAGAGTACGTTTCTTTCGAATATGAGCCATGAGCTTCGCACACCGCTCAACGCGGTCATTGGGTATAGCGAAATGCTTGAAGAAATGGCTATGGAAGACGGTAAAGACGATTACATTTTAGATCTCCAAAAAATTCGTACTGCAGGCAAACATTTGCTTGAACTGATCAATGCCATTCTGGACTTGTCTAAAATTGAAGCAGGCAAAATGGAGTTGTACATCGAGAGTTTTTCGATCACGAAACTCATCTCCGACACAACGGTTCTGGTCGAGCCCCTGATTATTAAAAATAACAACACGCTCCTGGTCACGTGCGCACCGGAATTGCAAGACATATCGGCCGACGCCACAAAACTGCAGCAGACCCTTTTCAATCTGTTAAGCAACGCCGCTAAGTTCTCTCAAAATGGAACCATCACAGTAGACGCCCGAAGTGAAGTTATCGATTCGCGGGAATGGGTCGTGATCGATATGAAAGATACAGGTATAGGCATCTCACCAGAGCAACTGTCCAGACTCTTTCAACCCTTCCAACAAGCCGATGCGTCGACCACGCGGAAGTATGGCGGTACCGGGTTGGGGTTGACAATCAGCCGTCAATTCTGCCGCATGATGGGCGGAGAATTAAGTGTTATCAGTAGAGCGGGTGAGGGGTCAACATTTACAGTTCGGTTGCCACTCGCTCAAACGCAGGTTGCCCGTCCAAGTAAATTACTGGCGCGACGCAGTTCAATCCGACGTCTCTCCGTTCCCAGTGTGCCAGCCATAACAACTAAAGTATTGAGTATCGACGATGACGAGTCCATGCGCGAGTTGTTACAGCGCAACCTATCAAAATTCGGATGCGACGTGTATCTGTCCGGAAGCGGAGAGAGCGGTTTATTGACCGCGCGGCAGGTGCGTCATGACTCATTAACCCATTAATTAAAAGGGGGGTATGTGTCATGACAACATTTGTTGGCGTTTTGAAATAAATGGGAAAAACGGGGAAAGGAGCCGTTTAGAGCCATTCGTCTGGGTTCAGCATAACATACACCCCCGAAAGGTTGGCATAAATGGTGGGCGATTGTATTGCAATAGAATGTTTAGAAAAATATTTTATTATTAATACTATAAATAGTACTACTATAGATGTACTGAGCGATAAACGCGTCTCGAAGTTTACGCTCTTGCCAGAGCGTCTGATACCCATTGACATGTTCACCATGGCGAACACGCAGCCGTAGTTCTGCGGCCGAGTCTGGCTCAACAACGCGAGCGCGGTCTTTAAGCGTATGACAGTTGTGTTATGCTCGCAGCACCAGCAACGCCTGACCTGCCGTCACTGGCTTGCCTTCGCTGCACACGATCTCTTCGATGCTTCCATCGGTGGGAGCGAAGACGGAAATCTCCATTTTCATCGCTTCGATGATCACCAGCACGTCGCCTGCTTTGACGCTCGCGCCTTTCTTCACCGGAATCTTCCAGATATTTCCGGAGATGCCCGCTGAGACCAATTCGCAGCCATCTGGCACCGTGACTTGCGTGTCCACAGGCGGCGTGTCGAGATCGATCTCGGACGTGAAGGTCAGTTTTCCAGTCCGCTTCCAGTCGTCGCGCTCGGCTTCGAATGCGGACTGCTGAGTGCTCTTGAATGCCGTGATTGACTCGCGGTTCTCCGTCAGGAACGCGTTGTAATTTTTGAGTGAAAACGTTTCTTCCGTGATTTTGAGTTTGAACTTGCCTTGCAGGAAATCCTCGCGGTGCTGAAGGAGTTGTTCGGCACTAACCGGATAGAACCGAATCTGATCGAAGAATCGCAGCAACCACGGCGTCCCCGGTGTGAAATCTGCCGTCGATTTGTGTGTGTTCCAGACTTGAACGGTCCGGCCGACGAACTGGTATCCGCCCGGGCCTTCCATGCCATAGACACACATGTACGCACCGCCGATGCCGACTGAATTTTCGGCAGTCCACGTACGCGCTGGATTATATTTTGTTGTGACGAGGCGATGACGCGGATCGACCGGCGTCGCGACCGGCGCGCCCAAATACACGTCGCCCAATCCAAGCACAAGATAGCTCGCGTTGAAGACAATATTTTTGACTTGCTCTACGCTTTGTAGCCCGTTAATGCGGCGGATGAATTCGATATTCCACGGGCACCACGGCGCATCCGCTCGCACCGATTTCATGTAGATGTCGATCGCTTTGCGTGTGGCTACGTCATCCCAGCTCAGCGGCATGTGGACTATGCGTGTGGGCACTTCCATGTCTTCAATCGCTGGAAGTTTGTCTTCGGCAGCGATCAAATCGGCGAGCAACATTTTCAGCGGCAGAATACGGCTGTCGTAATGAATGTGTAGTGACCGAATGCCCGGCGTCAGATCGATAATTCCGGGAATATGATTCTGCCTCAACCATTCAACCAAGGCGTGCACGCGGAAACGCAGGTTCAAGTCGAGAACCAGCGGCCCGTATTCGATGAGCAGGTATTTGTCGCCGTCCAGGCGATACACGACGCCGGGGCGTTGAGCGGTGGGCGGAAGTGTGTGAAGAATCGGCGAGAAATCCGCGATGTTCGCGCTGAGATTCACAATCGGCGGAGTCGACGATGCAACCAACGATGCCACGCCCGCGTCTTGCTCGCGTTCGAGGCGATTCGCATCTTCGACCGTCACCGGATGAATGCGCAGCGTGTCGCCGGGCTTGAACTGACCCAGCTTCCAGAGGTCCGCTTGAATGATCGTAGCCGGACACACGAAGCCGCCTAGCGAAGGCCCGTCTGGGCCGAGAATCACCGGCATGTCACCGGTGAAATCGAGTGTGCCGATTGCATAGGCGTTGTCGTGAATGTTCGACGGATGCAAGCCGGCTTCTCCGCCGTCGGTACGCGCCCATTTCGGTTTCGGGCCGATCAAACGCACGCCGGTGCGGTTGGAGTTGTAGTGAATTTTCCACGCCGTCGAAAACAGCATGTCGATGTCGTCCGGCGTGAAGAAATCCGGAGCGCCATGCGGGCCGTAGAGCACGCGCACGTCCCAATTGTGGGTGAGTTCAGGAATCAATTCGGGCACGAGCGCTTTCGGAATAGAATCGTCAGAAGTACTGCTGGTGTTGATTGCAACCACATCGCCCGTGCGTAAACAACGTCCGGCGTGTCCACCGAAATTTCCGAGCGTGAACGTCGCGCGGCTGTTGAGATACTTCGGCACGTCCACACCATTTCTCACGGCCAGCGCGGTGCGGAATCCGGGGCCTGAAATCGGGCCGAGTTTCAACGTCTGTCCGCGTTTGATGTCAATCGGCGAGTAGTACGCGACAGGCTTGCCGTCGAGCGTCGCCTTCATCTCCGCACCCGCGAGTGCAACGGTTGCGTCGATGTTGAATTTCAAGGTCGGGCCGTTGAGCGTGAATTCGAATCCGGCTGCTTCGTCCGCGTTACCAACGATCCGGTTCGCGAGTCTGAACGAGAGCGCGTCCATCGGCCCGGAGGGCGGCACACCGATGTCCCAATAGCCGATCCGTCCGGGATAATCCTGCACCGTTGAATGCGCACCGCCGTCGAGAACGTCGATAGTCGCGGGCGTATAATTGAACGTACTCAGCAATCCGGTCGAGACATCGCCCGATACGAAGCGCGCATCGTCTAGAATCTGGCGCAGGTACGACAGATTGGTTTCGATGCCGTACACGGCACTCTCCGCTAGAGCGGCTTTCAGATTCGCGATGGCCTCAGAGCGGTCACGTCCTTTCGAAATGATCTTGGCAACAAGCGGGTCGTAATGTGGGCTGATGTCGCTGCCGGGTTCGACCCATGTTTCGATGCGCGCATTTTTTGAGAATGTGACTCCGGTCAAACGCCCGGAGCTCGGCTGGAAATTTTTGTTCGGATCTTCCGCGTACAAGCGCACCTGAATCGAAGCTCCGCTTGGTTCGACGCGCAGACTTTCCAGAGGCGGTAATTCTCCCGCAGCTTGCTTGAGCATCCATTCAACGAGGTCGTAGCCCGTCACTTCTTCCGTGACGGTGTGCTCTACTTGCAGGCGCGTGTTGACTTCGAGGAAATACGCTTTTTCCTGTGATGCGTCATAGATGAATTCGACGGTGCCGGCGGATTGGTATTTCACGGCGGCAGCGAGCTTCGTTGCAGCGCTGAAGAGTGACTGGCGCGTCGCTTCGGTGATGTTCGGCGCGGGCGTTTCTTCGATAACTTTTTGATTGCGGCGCTGCACGGAGCAATCGCGTTCTCCGAGCGCGATCACATTTCCTTCGCCATCGCCGAAAATCTGCACTTCAATATGGCGTCCGACCGGCACGAATTTTTCGAGGTAAATCCCAGATTCTTTGAAATTTGCTTTCGACAAGCGTTCGACAATCGCGAGTTGCCCAGCGAGTTCCTCGGGCTTGCGGCAGACGCGCATACCGATGCCACCGCCGCCCGCCGTTGCCTTCAGCATCACCGGATAGCCGATGCGCTCGGCTTCGCGATCGGCGTGTGCGAGGTCGCTCAACAGACTGGAGCCTGTGAGCATTGGCACACCGTTGGCATGCGCCAATTCGCGCGCGGTGTGTTTGAGTCCGAACGCGCGCATCGATTCGCCGGTCGGTCCGATGAATACGATTCCGGCTTCGGCGCACGCATCTGCAAACGCGGGATTTTCGCTCAGGAAACCATAGCCGGGATGGATCGCTTCGGCCCCGGTTGCCTTCGCCGCTTCAAGGATCTTCTCACCGCGCAGGTAGCTTTCCGACGCGGCGGCGGGGCCAATGCAGACGGCTTCGTCAGCCGCAGCGACATGGCCGCTGTGAATGTCGGGCTCGGAGTAAACCGCGACCGATTTCACGCCGAGGCGCTTAAGCGTGCGGATCACGCGGCACGCAATTTCACCCCGGTTGGCGATCAGGACTTTTTTGAACATTCAACGGGCCTCTCTGAAATTTCAATTAACTCGTCTCTGCGAGCGATCACATTATGCCGTCACGATCACACGCACCGGCGTCGGATTGAATCCGTTGCACGGATTGTTAATCTGTGGGCAATTGCTGATCACGACCAGCGTGTCCATGCATGCTTTTAAATCCAGATATTTTCCCGGTGAGCTGATCCCGTCAACAATGCCCAACGCACCGTCGGCTTCGACGGGCACGTTCATGAACCAATTAATGTTCGAGACTATATCGCGTTTGCCCAACCCATGCTGACCGAGTTCGTACACAAAATTTTCGACGCAGGCGTGCTGGTGCTTGGTGAAATAGCCGTAGCGCAACGTGTTCGATTCGCATGAACACGCGCCGCCTGATGTATCGTGCTGGCCGCAGGTGTCGGCGGTGACGGTCATCATCGGGTTACTTTCATTACTCATCAATGTCGTACCGGTGTTCAGAAAAATATTTTTCTGAGCCACGATCGTGTCGCTGGAACTGTAGCGCTCGGCCGGATCGTGTGCGTTGTACATCAGGCAATCGACGGCCTGGTTGCCTTCGAGATCGATGATGCGCAGCGTTTGTCCTAGCTTCACGACCAGCGACCACGATGCGCGCGCAGGGATCACTGCCTCGTAAATTATTTTTCCTTTCACGCTGACCGCCGCTTCCAATTCAGATGTCATATCCATTCTCCTGCGCTCTATCGCGCGAAATAATCTTCAGTGTTTAGGAACGCGCGCGTGGCTTCGGGCGTACTGTTGCGTACGGCATCGTCGGGCGCGGTAGTAGGACCTCGTTGCGCCGTCACGCGGACCGGCGAACACGTGTATGTGTTGCGTGGATCGAGCACGTGCGGCGCGTTGACGGCGACCACGATCACGTTCATCTCCGCGCGCAGTTCGACGACGTCGCCGGGCTTGCTCGACGCTTCGATGAACGTCAGTCCGCCATCGCTCTCCACTTTGACGGCTTTGAATAAATTGATCGTCGTCGGAATGTCCTTTTTGCCGAGTCCGAATTTTTGCAACGCGATCAGGAAGCGGTCGCGCGCATTGGGAAAGGGCGAGTAATTCGTTCCGATGCCATATTTGCGCGCGTTTGTTTTTTCGTTCGATGCACCGCAGAACGTGTCATGCTTTTCGCACGTGTCATCGATGATGCTCATCAAGACGCGGCCCATGTCGGAGAGCAGCAACTTGCCTTTGCCGAGATATGCGTTCCATTGAACCTTGACCGTATCGGCGACGTTCAAGCGCTCGATTGGCATGTCGGCATTCAGGGCGAGCAGGTTGATGTTGCCGTCGCCTCCGAGATTTGTGAATTTCAATCGTGTGCCACGCGATAAAACGCGCGCGCAATATTCGCCCGCGCCCAACGTCTCATCCCAGATCAAATCCGCAGGCGGAGGGATGATGGGCATGTTGGGGATCACGGTCCCGGCCATCGATCGTGCATGGTCGCGGGCTTTGTTGGGGGTTGACAGGTCGGGCATTCATCGGCTCCTTAAAATTCAATAATCGACTCACGACTTCAGATACGCGCGCCAACCGCCCAGATGCGTGATGTTTTTAGCATCCGCGACGGCGTAAGACTCGGCCAAAAATCCCTTCACCTTCTCACCATCTTCGAGTTCCAACGTGCCGATGCACAGCGGCGGCGGAATCAAATCGACGAACGTTCCGAATTCCGCCGCGCCGAGTTCCCACACTTCGACTTCGATGCCGCACGCGGCGCTCTCTCCCACCGCAAGCCGCACCAGTCCTGGCTTGGGTGGTGTCGTGTTGGCGAGTGCGTAGAACGTGTAGACCGGCGCGGTTTTCGTGGTTCGCACGAGCGTCGCGTTGCGTTCGGTCAGTTGTTTGTTGAGTGGCTGGCCACTTAAGTGCGCTCCGACGACTGCAATTTTCAATTCAATTTCCCTTTCCCGGAGAGCGCGTGAAACGCAGCTCCAATTTCGAGCAACGCGATGTCCTGACGCGCGGGAGCGATGAACGTCACGCCTAAAGGTAGGCCAGAATTCAAAAATCCGTTCGGCACAGCGAGCGCGCTCAGGTTGAGCAGGTTCACAAAATTCGTGTAGTAACCGAGGTTTCGGTTCAAGCGCATCGGGTCGGCTTCAACTTCGGCGATACGGTAAATTGTGCCGGCCGTCGGCAGCAGCATCACGTCCATCGCACGCCATTGCGTAGCGGTTTCGTTGCGGAGTTTTTCGAGTTTGTACATGCCTTCGAAGACGTCCAGCGCATTGAAGCGTCCGGCACCTTCCAGAATCGTCCGTATCTCCGGGCGCAATGATTGCGGGTTCGATTTAAATAACGCTCCAGTGGCGAGCATGCGCTCCACGACCCACGGTCCTTCGTAAAGCAATTCTGCTGTTTGCTTAAATGGCGAATAATCGAATGTTTCAACACTGCCGCCTAGTTCGCGCGTTTTCTCGATGGCGATTTCAAAAAGTTTCGCAGCTTCGGTGTTGCCGAAAAACTCAAGCTGATCCCGTCTTGGAACGCCGCAGCGGAATGGCGTGTTGAGCGGTGTGCCTGTTCCAGCGGATTCGGCAGCAATGCTCAAAATCGTTTTCGCATCCGCACATGTCGTCGCGAAAATCGAGACGCAATCCAGCGACTTGCATGCAGGCACCACGCCTTCTGTGCTGATCATACCGACTGTAGGTTTCAGGCCGACAATGTTGTTGAACGATGCGGGCACGCGCCCCGATCCTGCAGTGTCTGTTCCCAACGAAAAACTGACGAGTCCACCTGCGACGGAGACGGCGGAGCCGGAACTTGAGCCGCCTGAAATCCAAGCGGGATCGATACTGTTTTCGCACGCTCCAAAAGGCGAACGCGTACCGACGAGACCAGTCGCAAACTGGTCGAGGTTCGTCTTTCCTACAACGATCGCGCCCGCGTCGCAGAGTCGTTGCACCACGTCGGCTGATCGGCTCGGCGTGTAAGCGAACGCCGGACATGCGGCAGTCGTCGGAACTCCTGCGACGTCAATGTTGTCTTTGACTGCGAACGGAATTCCATAGAGCGGAAGCTCTTTTCCAGCGCGGCGGTCTGCTTCGATCTGGCGCAGTTGAGCGTCGATTTGTGAGACACTCAGTACATAAATCCAAACGTTCTTGCGCTCGTATGCGGCGATGCGCGCCAAGACGTTTGACAACACGTCTGTAGGCGATGTTGTTCCAGAAGCATACGC
Source organism: Planctomycetota bacterium (assembly GCA_037129555.1). GTDB lineage: Bacteria > Planctomycetota > SZUA-567 > H5-PLA8 > H5-PLA8 > JANXLS01. The sequence continues at coordinate 3,926 of JBAXUS010000186.1, read as the reverse complement.
CGCGCTCAGCATAGGCAGACTTAAATCGAGCGGTTCTCGCGCGGACATTGTTACAAAACCTCCTTCGCGAGACTCTCGATATGCGTGATCCGAAAGTGGTCTTCTTCTTCCTTGTGATCCGGCGCGTGAATCAACTCTTCGAGCCGCCGCTTGACAGATAAGAATCGTGGCTCGAGCAGATGCGACAATGTCCTGGGGCGCGGCAGCGGCACGTCGATGATTTCTTGAACGCGTCCCGGTCGGGCATCCAGAACAATGATGCGGTCGGCGAGATAAATCGCTTCATCGAGGTCGTGCGTGATAAACAGAATCGTGATATTCACGTTTTGCCAAATCTGCTGCAGATACGATTGCATCGTCGCACGTGTTTGGGCGTCGAGTGCTCCGAAGGGTTCGTCCATCAGCAGGATGCGCGGCTTGTTTGCGAGAGCGCGTGCGATGGCCACGCGCTGTTTCATGCCGCCGGAAAGCTGACTGGGATAATGGTCCTCGAAGCCTTGAAGGCCGACCATCTTGATCCAATCTTTAGCTTCGAGTTCTGCGTTGGAGGTGTCCATGTTGCAACGCATCAGTCCGAACATGACGTTGCGTTTCACGGTCAGCCAGGGAAATAGCGTGTAGCCCTGGAACACCATACCGCGATCCTGCCCCGGGCCGAAGACTGGCTTTTGATCGACGAGCAATTGCCCGGACGATGCGGATTCCAAACCGGCGAGAATCCGGATCAGTGTCGATTTTCCGCAGCCCGAGCGTCCGATCACGCAGATGAATTCGCGTTTGCGAACGCTGAAATTAATGCCGCGCAACGCCTCAATCGACCCGTTGCGCGATTCAAATTTCTTGCCGATGTTCTGAACGTCAAGCACGACGTCGCGCGCGTTGATGCGTTTAAATCGCTCGGCGATGTCCTGCGGTTTTTCGAGGTAGCTAGGCAGTTCATCGCTTGGCATTGGGGCGCTCCATTAATTCCACTTCGATGTCGCGGCGGAGTTCTCTGCGCGCCGCCGCCACCTTCGCCAGAATTTCAGGCGTGATCTCAGGTGCCCGACCGCCCTTAAATACGCTCAGCCAACCCATCATCCACACAAGCCCTCGCCGTGCGCGGTGGTTGGTGTTCGCCTGCCACGGAAACAAGATCGTTCCGCAAAACGCGAGCAACTGGTCACACAAAAATCCAATCATGCCGATCATGGCGATGCCGGCAAAGACATTGTCGTAGTGCCGGTATTTGCCCTGTTGATTGATGAAGTAACTCACACCGCTCATTGCGCCAATCAACTCCGCCACCGTCAAAAAAGTCCAAGCCGAACCGATCAGAATTCGAATGTCTTTGTACAGGCCGGGAATGATTCCCGGCAGCACCACATGAAAAACCAAACCCGCGCGCGTGGTGCCCAGTGTCTGCGCCGCTTCGAGCAGCGCGGGGTCGAGATTTCGCGTCGTGTTCGCTACAACAAGCACTAGACAGAAAAATGTTCCAATGAATATTATCGCGATCTTCGGCCCGTCATCGATCCCTAGAATCGCGACCATCAGTGCACCGAATACCGGCGCTGGCATGTAGCGGATGAAATCGATAAACGGCTCGGTCAACTTCGCGATCACATCAAACGTGCCACACAGAATCCCCAGAGGTACGCCCAGCATGGCCGCTAGTGTGAAGCCGATGAAAATAATCTTGGCGCTGTGCAGCAAACTTTCGTGCAGCCACGGGTCGCCTTTACGGACCGGGGGAGTCACGAACGCGTAGTAAAATGCTTGTCCGACTTCGTGCGGCGCGGGCAAAAAAACCGGGTTTGCCGGAACACCTGCGCCGGGTTTCTTTTGCTGGGCTAACAGCTTCGTGTTCTCGACGAAAAAAGCACTGCGCTCCAAACGCATGTCCACTTGCAGGAACGACGATTCGCCGGGATCGGTCACCCGGATCAGTGGGTGCCACACATACGGCGAGTAGCTCACCAGGCACCAGACCGTCAGGGGAATCAGGAACGCCAGTGTCTTCAACACGACGCTCCGGATTCCGCTGACCGGTCTTCTAATTTCGAACCAATCCCGGGCGACGCCCATGGCCTGAGTTCTCGTCAAAACGAAGCTCCAGCTCCGTTCAATAAATGAATGGACGATTGACCGAACAAAGCTGGAGCTTCGTTCTACAGGGTTACTTCTTGTCCGAGATTTCTTTAATCAGGCTGCCATCGAAATACGTGTCGATGTCCTGAGCTTTCTTGTAGACGCCGGCCTTCACGCTGAACGCATCGCTGATTTTGCTAGAGCCGTAGACCGAGTCCAACCCATCGCCCTTCGTCAGCGCTTTCACGTTGCCCGGGAGGTCCAGCAGGAACGTGCCTTTCATGCTCGCTTCGTAGTCCTTCGGAGCGACCTGAACGCGCGCGGCCATGATTTTGACGGCTTCTTCGTGCGTCTTCGGATCGTTGATGAATGCCAGCGTCTTGATCCAGACTTTGACGACTTTCACCCACTCCGCACGGCGCGCAGCGAGGCTTTCGCGACCGACGTAGAGGCCGTCGTAAATCAATCCCGGCATATCGGCGGACGTGAAAATCGCCTTCGATCCGGCGACCTGTTTCAACGCCTGACCGGCGACCGGATACCAGGCGCCGATGGCATCGACGCCACCCGCAGCAAGCGCTTGCGGCGTGTCGTTCGTCGGCACGTTGACCAGTGTCACGTCCGTATCTTTGAGACCGTTAGCTTCGAGTGCTTTGACCAGCATCAAGTTTTCAACAAGGTTCAATTCGAGGCCGACTTTTTTGCCTTTGAGATCTTTAATGGTAGCGATACCTGGCTTGCCCACGATCATGTCGTTGCCGTTGGAATAATCGGTGAGCAGGATCGCGGTTGAAACGCGGCCGTTTGCGCCGGTGACAAGCGCGTCGCCGTTAGTCACGAGAACGGCGTCGATCTTGCTCGCGGTGAAGGCGTCCATGCTCGGACCGTATTCGAACCACTTGAACGCGACGTCAACGCCCTCGTCTTTGAAGAAGCCTTTTTGAATTGCGACTTCCCAGGCCACCCAGCCCGGCCAATCGCTGTAGCCGACCGTCAACGGTTCGGCTGCGCTGGCGACTCCACTTAATAGGGACAACGACGCTGTCAACAACACGGCCAGAACGCTTCGACGTAAGAACAGCATGAAAATTTCCTCCCAAAATGTTTTATTTCGATCAACTGAAAATGGTTCCGAATTAACCATTAAGCAAATCAATGACCACTAAGAATTCGGTTGGGAGATACTCGGATTTTCGTAACCTTGAAACCTTGGAGCAGACAAGGCACCTGTGTCACGGTTGGGGGTTGAACATTTACCATTTATTGTGGTAATACATCAACGCATCAAAAGTCTTTTTTGAAACATTCTGTTCAAAATCAAACGATTGATTTTCCATCGCCTTGCAAACGACTTTGAGGTTTTACTGAGAAATGGCATCTTGAAGTCTATAGAGAAGCATCACAGGAACTTGGCGGAAATCATATTGAACCAGCACCGTTATACCTCGGCGGAGGACGAACCGCGGCTCGTGTTCGGCGAAAGTGCTCACATTGACGGCCATAAACCGTGAGGCTGATTACCGATTACAGCGCCGATGTATAACGAGAATGGACATCGGTCCTCAGGAAGTCATGATCAAGCGTTTCGACAGGCAGATCGAATCGGCAGAACGGCGACTCATCCACATCCCGGAGACGTCGTTGCCGGTCGCGCTGGACGACGTCAAAGGGATGCGCCGTGATGTGCCGCATTGTCAATACTTCTCCACCGACCGGTGTTATACCGATGTAGTATTACGTCAAGTTAATAATAAACGCCTCGTTCCGGAGGAGTTTTCATAGGAGAATATTGGAATTTTCTATAGGCCCGGCTGGATTCGAACCAGCGACCAAGGGATTATGAGTCCCCTGCTCTC
>JBAXUS010000185.1:0-12707 GCA_037129555.1 Planctomycetota bacterium | reverse complement strand
AGCAAGGCACTTCCGAAAACGGAGTGCCTTGTTTCGTTTCTGGCCAAAACTGCAACGAAGCGCAGAATAATTTCGCTCGATACCCCTTTTTATAATCTCTGTAGCCCATGGTAAATCAGCGGTAATTCATGCTCGTGCGTAGAAAGGTAGAGGATTGGTTCCACGTCATGGTTTTCCTGCCTACGCCACAAGCCTGAATGTGTTACGGATTCAAATCCAAGCAGATCAATTCGGTCTTGTTGCGGACATACAGCTTGCCGCCCGCGACAATGGGGGCCGTCCAGCTTTGGCCGGCCAGCGGTTTGATCCGACCCGATTCGACGTAACCTTCCGGCGACATCTTGCACAACACGACATCGCCGTCGCTGCCGCCAATCGCAATGATCATGCCGTCGATACCGAGGATGCCACCTTTTTGAAACCCTTTCTGCTTCCATTTGACGTCACCCGAGGCCAGGACAATGCAGCTCAAATCGTCTGGTTCGCCGGTGCCATAAAGATGGCCTTCGAAAAACAGCGGCGAGTTGAAATGTGCTTTCAAGGCTTTGTTGCGCCAGAGTTCTTTGGGCGGAATCACGGAGGCATCGAGCAGTTCGCAGCCCACGCCGTAATTGCTTGAAATGAAGACGTTGTTTCCGATCACCAACGGCGTCGCGGCGTTGACGCCATAGGCTGTGCGCCATGGCGATGTCCACAGCGTTTCGCCGGATTTGACGTCCAGACTCAAGACGCTCACACCGCTGAAGATGATGTACTGCGGCTTACCGGCGATCTCGGCTTTGACCGGCGTCGCGTAGCCAATTGATTCGTCTCCGCCGCCCTTCCAGATTTCCTTGCCAGTGTTTTTATCGAGCGCGGCGACCATCGCGCCCGGACCGCTTGGAGAGACAATCAACTGATCGCCATCAATGAATGGCGACCCGGCGTAGCCCCAATTGTCGCCCTTCCAGCGCCCACCGTATTCCGACTTCAGATCGCGTTTCCACACCAACGTGCCGTCATCAGCTTTGAGACAATGCAACCGACCTTCGCGGCTGATCGTGTAGAGGCGACCGGCGTCGTATGTCGGCGTTGTGTGCGCGAATCCATATTGGTCTTTGTCGGAATCAACGTAGGCATATGTCCATACGTTTTTGCCGGTCTTGACGTCTACGGCTCGGACGATGTCGCGGTCTTCAGCGTGATCGATGATGAACAGTTTTCCGGCGGCGATGGACGGGCCGGCGTAGCCTTTGTCTCCCAGCGCAATGCGCCAAAGTTCTTTTGGCGGTTTTGTTTTCCAGTCTTTATTGAGCAGTTTTTCAGGTGAAAAACCGTCATAACCTGATCCACGGAAATTCGGCCAGTCTGCCGCTTGCGTCAAAGCGCCCGGAAAATAAGACAAGGCGTAGAGAAACAGAGCGGCGGTTCGTGTCATGATTTTTTGAATTGCAGGCATCGTGTGGCGTCCTTTAGAGTGTGCCAGAGAGGGTAAGCAATCGGAATTTATATTTTATCACTGCACCGGTTTCGAAAAACATTCGACACCAAATATAACATAAGATTCAGTTTCGCCTAAACGCGCTATTGACCCTAACAAATTATTAAACAAACCAGTATATGGTCAGGCTTGATTAAAATAGTCGCAGATAAACAAAAAAGCAATCAAAAATAACGTTCACAACGTGCCTTGATTGTGTTAAGATTTAACCATGATGTCGTATTCGGTGGAGCAGGAATGCTAACGGATTCGGACGACAAAACCAAACTCATCCCCCCCGCGCCCGTCCCGACAACCGAGTCTGGCCCTGCGATGGTGCGCCTTTGGTATTGCCAACGCTGCACGACATTGATTCTCCCGCCGGGAGAGCGCGGCAAGATGGCTGAAGATGGGCAGCACTATTGTACGACGTGTGCACCGTTTGAAGTTCAGATGCCTCCTTCAACAGCCGTATTTGATTCGATCGGTCCGAATCGCACATTTACGGATATGGTTCCGGAGACCGCAGGAGCAGCTGCATCGCGATTCAATTCACGCTCTCAAAATTCTGCTGCAACAGGAAAAAAGTCGTCAAGGCTGTGGATCGGCGTGGGACTCGCAGCGACGGCGGCGCTCCTCTTTGTCGGCATCAAACTGATGCGGCCATCCGCGCCTCCAGCGAAGCCCGGTGTGACGGTCAAGAGTACCAGTGAGCAGCCAAGTGTTGTCAAGACGATCGTGATTGATGGCAGTCAAGACAGCGTTACTGCCGACAAAGCACAGGTTGTCGAAACGCCCAAGCAAGGCGGGTTGTTTGCGACGATGCAGCAAGGCACAGCGGTGCCCGCGAATGGTTCCCCGACTGCGATTCCGTCTCCGGCAACAACGGACCGCAAAGCTGTCGGAGCGAACGGAATTGACGCGGCGAATCGAAAACCTGGTGAGTCCCAAGAAACGCTGCGCACGACGACCAACATCGGAGCGCCCACCGTACCGGTAGCCGCAGCACCGGCCATTCCTATCGAAACATTTGAAGCGCAACTCGTGGCGTTCGATCCACTTCTTAAAGAAGATAAGTTCGCCGACGCAGATCGATTGCTCAGAGTCGTGTCACTAAAATTTGCAAAGGCCGAATGGTGGCCGGAGCAGAAGCAGCGCGTGACACAGTTGCAGATGACGCTGACGACTCGTAAGGATGAATTCATCGCGAGCAGTCGTGAAGCCGTAGAAAAAACTGTTACGATCACGACGCCTGCAGAGTTGGATTCGCTTGCAAAGATTTGGGAAGCAAAAAGTCGCATTCCCGGGACGACGAAACAGAAGGCCGATGAAGTCCTGAAAGCTATCTGCGAAGCGCGCAAACGGATCGCTGAAGACGCGGATTCGACGATCAAGAAAATAGAAGAAGACTTGGATCTTTTGGCGAAGCGCACTCCAGCAAGCATGCCCAAAGCCAAGGCCATCGAACTCGTGAACGACATCCAATCACGCATGGCGGGCAATGCGCACTTGAAAGAGAAATTGGGCGAGAAAGTCTTCAATGCGTATTACGACGTGAACATTTCTCAGAGTCAAGAGCGGACTGTGTTTGGTGTCACACCGCAAACGCGAGGCGTCGGCAAGCAGGAGTTGCTCTACGATTTCAGTTCGCGCGAGCAAGCGGATGCTTGGAAGTTTGAAGCGGACGCACCGCAGTCCGATGCATATGGATTGGCGTATGAAGAATCCAGGCGGATGTTGCAGTTTAAAGTGAGTGGCGAACACAAAAGCGAGACAAATCCCAAAAAACCATTGCTGTTTCCACCGCTCGCCAAACTGCCGTTTTGTTTTGAAGGAAAATCCGCTTGGACACTCGAGGTGATGGCTGGCGTGTTGCGGACGAACCAAAAAGATCGCAAAGATATCAACCCGGAATTTGGCATTCTGATCTCCGATGGAAAGTCGTTCGTCAAGGCGTCGGTTCGGAGTGATGGTAAGAATAAAATGAAGTTTTTCGGAAGAGGATTCGGAGAAGACAAGGAAGTTGCATTTCAAAAGAATCCGGAGGAGCAGGTGCCGTTGAAGATGATCTACAACGACAACCGCTTCACGTTGTATAGCGGTTCATCGAGCAAACAAGTGGACCTCCGCGCGCCACTGGGATTCGAACCCAAGTACATCGCTGTGACGGTTGAAACGTATGAAAAAGAGGCGAATACAGTGGTGGCCTTCAGCAGCATGAAATTCGCCGGGACGTTGTCTCAGGACAAAGTAAAAGAACACTACGAGAAGCGCCGATCAGAGGCGTTTACGCATTTCAAAGCACAGGGCTATACATTCTCTAAGCCCACGAGCACCGCTCCCAAAAAGTGAGTTGCAGTGCGACACTGCTTTGACTAGATTCCTGCATCAGCACCCCTGATCTTTTCTGCACCAAAACGCCCGTCCGATTGAAGGAATCGTTCATGCCGATCACCCGTGAAACTATTGTTGCAGCCGCAGAAGAACGCCGTGAATTGGTGACGACTTTATTGAGCGAGTTGATTCAGCTCGACACCGTGAATCCGCCGGGCAATGAAAAGATTGCAGCGGATTACGTGGGTAAATTCTGCACGGCCCGCAACATTCCGTTCAAGACCTACGACCCCGGCGAGAACCGCACAAGTCTGATCGCCGAGATCGGCACTGGAAATAGCCCGCGCCTCTTCATCCCGGCGCATACGGACGTCGTTCCTGTTGGAGAAGGTTGGAGCGTCCCGCCACTCGGCGGCATCGTGAAAGACGGGTACGTGTGGGGACGCGGTGCGACGGACGACAAAGGCCCGCTGGCTGGATTGCTTGCAGCGGCAGATTATTTGAAGACCGTTGAAGGTGAATTCAAAGGAACGTTGATGGTCGGCGCGATTGCCGATGAAGAACACGGCTCCGACAAAGGTCTGGACTGGCTGCTGAAAGAATGCGGCATCAAAGCCGACATGGCATTTGTGCCGGACATTCCGAGCCATTTGCAGGAAGTCGAAATCGCTGAAAAAGGTCTCGTTAATCTGCGCGTCACATTCCATGGCAAGCAGGCGCATTCGAGCACGCCCTGGGACGGCATCTCTGCGTTGAGCGCGTTGGCCGAGATGATTTATTTGACCGAAGCGTGGCGTCCATCGGGCAGCGACATCAAGCATCCGCTCCTGACACCGACGACCTGCGTGGTGACGAAATCCGATGCAGGAATTGCACACAACATCGTCCCGGGAAAAGCGTCGGCGGTTTACAATCTGCGTTACCTGCCGCACCAGACGGGCACGGGCATCGCGCATGAATTGCGGCGCATCGCCGAGCAGATTGCGTCTCGGCGCAAAGGCATTACGGTCGAAGTCGAAAACATCGCCGAACTCGCGCCGTCCGAAGTGAAACAGGACCAACCGGTCGCGCAAGCGTTGTACGGCGCGATTCACGAAATTACCGGAACCGAGCCGCGCTTTGTTGGGATTGGCGGTGCGACGTTGTGCAAACAATTGATCTGGGCCGGCATCCCGGCGGCGGCGTTTGGTCCCGGCGACCACAACATGCCACACATGGCCGACGAGCGCATTACGATTGATGAGTTGGTGAAGTATACGGCGGTGGTGATTGGGGCGACGTTGCGGGCGGTGGGGAAATAGAACGCGTTCGAATTCTTTGCCTGAAAGGCCCCAACATACCAGCCCAGGGCAACGCCCTGGGCTGGTATGTTGAGGCCTTTCAGGCTGATAAATTTATCCTCTCCGCTTGATCAGTCGAACCGCGTATTTCGTAACCGTCACACCTTTCGCGCCGCGTCCGCCGACGGCGAGCTGCTTCAGGTCGAATTCGAATTCCTTTACGCGCGCTTGTGATCGTCCGCTCAGGATGATCTCGACTTTCTTCGGCATCGTGTCTTCTGATTTGGCGACATCGAAGAACAGTACGTTCGAGCCTTCGCTGGCTGAGAGTTGATACAATTTCTCGCGCGTCACGCCGCCGACTTGGAAGCGCTTTGCGAATGCGCGACCGCTCTCTTTGTCCTGATAAATTAGCGTGTAGAACGCGGTGTCGCCGTCCTTCGGCAGGATCGCGGTGTGGATGATGTTCGGACCCATGAAGACTTTGTCCGCGACGCGTGCGACTTTCATCGTGGCGTTCTGCATAAAGCAGATGACGTCGTCGAGAATCGTGCATTCGGTCAGGAAATCGTGCTGCCGCCAGTTGAGGCCGATGAAGCCTTCTTCGCGGTTCACATACAAGCGCTGGTTCGCTGAGACCACCGACGCGGCGCTGAGTTGCTCGATTTCGTCGTACGTCGTTCGGCGCTTGTGGCCCTTGCCGTATTTTTCCTGGAGCATCTCGAACCACTTGATCGCGTGCGGAATCAAGTGCTTCAGATTGTGTTTGACCTCTTTAATTTCCTTCTCAATTTTCTTGAGTTGTTCTTCGGCTTGGAAGCGATTGTACTTCGAGATGCGCTTGATGCGGATGTCGGTCAACCGAACGATGTCGTCCGCTGTGACTTCCCGGCGCAGGTTCTTGATGAACGGCTTCAACCCGGTGCGGATTTCGCTGAGCACATTTTCCCACGTCTCTGAATTTTCGATCCGGCGATAGATGCGCTCTTCGATGAAAATGCGCTCGAGCGAATCCCAGTGCCAATTCTGTTCGAGTTCTTCGAGCCGGATGTCCAACTCCCACTTGAGCAGCTTGACCGTGTGATCGGTGCTGCGGCGCAGGATTTCGGAGACGCCCAAAAAGTGCGGCTTGTCGTCTTCGATGATGCACGCAGCAGGCGAAAGCGACATCTGACAATCGGTGAAAACATAGAGCTGTTGGATGACCTGATCGGCGTCGCTGCCCTGGGGTAAATGGATCAGAATTTCGACGTCTTTGGCGGTGTTGTCATCGACGTGCCGGACTTTGATTTTGCCTTTCGCGTTTGCAGCGAGAATGGATTCAATCAGCGAGACTGTCGTCGTGCCGTAGGGCAGTTCCGTGACGGCGATGATATTCTTCGTGCGCACTTCCATCTTCGCGCGGATCTTCACTTTTCCGCCGCGTTCGCCGTCATTGTATTCGGAAAAATCGGCGATCCCGCCTGTCGGAAAATCCGGGACGATGCGGAAGCGCTTGCCCTGCAAATGATTGATCGATGCCCGGCACAAATCGTTGAAATTGTGCGGGAGAATTTTCGTTGAAAGACCGACCGCGATACCTTCCGCACCTTCGGCCAGTACGAGCGGAAACTTCACTGGCAGCGTCACCGGTTCGCGGTTGCGCCCGTCATAACTTTGTTGCCACACGGTCGTCTTGGGATTGAAGACGACTTCGCGTGCGAACGGCGTCAAACGCGCTTCGATATAGCGCGGCGCGGCGGCTCCGTCGCCGGTGTAAATGTTGCCGAAATTTCCCTGCGGTTCGATCAGCAGTCCCCGCTGAGCGATGTTCACCAACGCCGGGCCGACCGAGGCTTCGCCGTGTGGATGATAGCGGCTGACTTGGCCGGCGATGGTTAGAACTTTGTTAAAACGACCGTCGTCGAGTTCCCACATCGTGTGCATGATGCGGCGCTGTACGGGCTTCAACCCATCGTTGATATATGGCACAGCGCGGTCGAGAATCACGTAGCTGGCGTAATCGAGGAACCAGTTGCGATAGTGCTTCGCGAGCGGGCCTTCAGACGTCGAACCGCCTGTGCCCGGGCCGCGTGTGGATTCGGCTGAATTTGTCGCTTCGATCGGCGCTTTGTCTTTTGCGGCTTTGCTCTCTGCAAAAGGCAATACAGGTTCAGCAGTGGGTTTCGTTGGTTTTCGTTTTGCCATTGTTGGGATTCAATTCCAAGTTAAGTAGAGCCGATTTTTAATCGGCTCGTTCCATAGAGCGTTTAAACGAGCCGATTAAAAATCGGCTCTACTTAAATCACGCTTTCTTTTCGACGATGTCCTTCTCGATGCGCAGATTATCAATGATGAAGTTCTGGCGGTCGGGCGTATTTTTACCCATAAAGAACTCGAGCAATTCGTCGCTGTTCGAGAGCTTGAGCAGTGAGACGGGTTCGATCCGCATGTCCTCGCCGATAAAATCCTTAAACTCGCCAGGATTGATTTCGCCCAGTCCTTTGAAGCGCGTGATCTCCGCCGCCGCGCCAATTTTCGCGATGGCTTGCTGACGCTCAATGTCCGAGTAGCAATAGATTGTCTCACGTTTATTGCGGACGCGGAAGAGCGGCGTTTCGAGGATGAAGACGTGGCCGTTCGTGATCAGTTCAGGAAAGAATTTTAAGAAGAACGACATCAACAACAAACGAATGTGCATGCCGTCCACGTCGGCATCGGTTGCGATAATAACTTTGTTATAACGCAAACCTTCGAGTCCGTCTTCGATGTTCAGCGCGCTTTGCAGTAGATGAAATTCTTCGTTTTCATAGATGACTTTCTTCGTCAAGCCGTATGTGTTGAGCGGCTTGCCTTTCAGTGCGAAGACGGCTTGTGTCTGGACATCGCGGCTGGCGGTCAGCGATCCGGCGGCTGAATCGCCTTCGACGATGAAGATCGAACTCTCTTCGCCGCGCTTGTCTTTCGTGTCCAAATGGACGCGGCAATCGCGCAGTTTGCGATTGTGGAGTGACGCCTTCTTCGCCCGTTCGCGCGCAATATTTCGGATGCCGGCGAGTTCCTTGCGCTCGCGTTCGCTCTCTTCGATCTTCTGCTTGATCGTTTCCGCTGATTCTGGATTTTTGTGCAGCCAGTTGTCGAGATGCGTCTGCAAGAAACTGCCGATGAATTGTCGGATCGACGGGCCGCTTGGCCCCATGTCGTTGGAGCCGAGTTTCGTCTTCGTCTGCGATTCAAACACCGGCTCGATCACGCGCACGGAAATCGCTGCGCAGATCGACTGTCGAATGTCCGCCGCGTCGTAATCCTTTTTGAAGAAATTGCGGATCGCTGTCACGACGCCTTCGCGGAATGCAGCGAGGTGGGTACCGCCCATGGTCGTATGCTGGCCGTTGACGAACGAATAATATTCTTCGCCATAATGCCCGGCGTGAGTCATCGCGAGTTCAATGTCTTCGGCTTCGATGTGGATGATCGGATACTTCGCTTCGCCGGTCAATTTCTTCACGAGCAGATCACGCAAACCGAATTCGGATTGGAACGCCTTGCCGTTGTAATTCAGAACGAGACCGCGATTGAGGTATGCGTAATTCCAGAGCATCTCTTCGATGAACTCTTCGCGCAGCTTGAAATCTTTTCCGAAGAGCACTTCGTCGGGCGTGAATTCAATCACGGTGCCGTTCTTCTCGCCCGATGGTGCCGCCGTGATCTTCGATTCTTTTTTCAGTTTGCCTTGAGCGAATTCAACGCTCTTGGTCTGCCCGTCGCGGAAGGCTTGGGCGCGGTATTCGGCGGAGAGGGCGTTGACGGCTTTTTGTCCGACGCCGTTGAGGCCGACGGCTTTTTTAAAGGTCTCGCTGTCGTATTTCGCACCGGTGTTGATGACCGAGACGCATTCGACCAATTTGCCGAGCGGAATACCGCGACCGAAATCGCGGACGCGGACGGTACGACCTGTGGTTTCGATGTCGATTTTCTTGCCGTAGCCCATCGTGAATTCGTCGATGGAATTGTCGATCGATTCTTTAATGAGGACGTAGACGCCGTCTTCGGCATGAGTTCCGTTGCCCAAACGGCCGATGTACATGCCGGGCCGCAACCGGATGTGCTCGGTCGAGGACAGCGTTTTGATACTGGCTTCTGTGTAGGCTTTCGCTTCTGTTTTCTCAGCCACCCTGTTCTGTCTCCCTCGGGGTTGTTGCGATTCAGTAGTGTCCGGCGTTTCAAACCCGCCGCTGACCTCCGGTTCATCCGACTCCCGAAAATCCATTTCCATCGTCATCTGAGCAGCCACTTGTGCCAGCCCTCCCACGCACGTCATTCGCCGATGTAGTGTAATGTCGTCTTTTAATCGACATTTAAACGATGCACTGAAGCGCTATTTCGAGAATTTCGCGACGGGAAGATTTGGATTGAAAGTGTGGGGTGGGGCGGGGTAGAATAGAATAGTATACTAATAAGGAGGTGTGACGATGATTGTAGAGGAACCACGTCCGCGCTTGTTCACGCGCGAACAATTCTATGTCATGAAGGAAATGGGCTGGTTCGGCGAAACCCGGGTTGAATTGATAGAAGGGGAGATCGTTGAAATGAGTCCGCCCCTGCACAGCCACGTCTTTGTCGTCAACGCCCTCAATCGCGTTTTCGCGCGGAATGTTTCGAACGATTTTGTGGTCAGCATTCAAAATCCGGTTCATCTTGGAGCAAATACTAATCCGCAGCCGGACGTCGCCATTCTGAAAGGCGATCTGCGCGAATTCAAACTCGAAATGCCATCTCACGCCGCGCTCGCGATCGAAGTTAGCGATTCGACGTTACGGTATGACCGCACGAAAAAAGCGAGCATCTACGCCAAAGCTGGGATTCTCGATTATTGGATCGTCAACATGGAAGACCGCATCGTCGAAGTCTATCGAGAACCGGTAAGCGCGGTCGGTTTCTTCTTTGGATTCAATTACGCGAGCAAAACAATCTACCGCCCCGGCGACACCATCACCCCGATGAACCTTCCCGAGATGCGTGTCGACGTGAGCGATATTCTGCCGTAAAAATTACGCCGTTGGTGCCGGGTCTTTGAAGCCATTTGGGCGGTGTTGACCGTCGCAGAACGGCTTGACTTTCGAGTAGCCGCAGCGGCACAGGGCGATTTGCGGGCCTGGGACTTGAATCGGCTTGCCGTCAACGCCGATGACTTCAAAGTCGCCTGCAACCAAAGCGGGTCCGTTGGGAAGAATCGTTACTTTTGTAGCCATGCTGGGTGCTCCTTATCGTGTGTCGTGGGTTGAATTCACGTCCAAAAGCGTCCGTATATCCATATCCGCCCTTGCTCGCACGTCAACGTTTCATTTCAAAACAATTGACTTTTATCCCAGTTCGGATAGTGTCTTCAGGTGCGTCAGAACATTTTTTTACGCCGAATCCGTATTTATTAATAAAGACGGAACGGGGGAACCAACTGAACGGCGACATCGGCGCAACTACGCCGGGGCCGTTCTATCTGGGGTGAATCGTGTCGTGCATTCAGTCGTCGAGTGAATGTGCGGCGTGTAGGGAGCCTGAATCCCGAACCCGTCAGCTAACCTCGTAGGCCTTTTTCAGAAGGAGTATCTTAACGTGCACGGTGGAGGCGGTGATCGACCGCGTGAACTGAAGTGGTATCACGCGGCAGGAATGTTGTTTGGAGATTGGGGCACGTCGCGTTTGTACGTTTTGGGCTTGGCGTATGTCATGCTCAAACGCGAATCGTCGCCTCACGCGTCGTTCTGGTACGTGGCGGCGATGTGTGTGCTGGTCATGCTCGTTGGTTTTTCGTACACGATTATCTGCCGCCATTTTCCCGACGGCGGTGGTGTGTATTCCGCTGCAAAAACGCGTTCCAAATCGCTGGCTGTCATCGGCGCCCTGTTGCTGATCGCCGATTACATCGTCACGGCTGCATTGAGTTCCTACGAAGGATTCCGCTATATCTTGCCAGCCAGTTTGGGAGAAAACGGGAAGACCATCGCACTGTACGCAGCTGCATCGGCGATTTGTGCTATCGGTGCTATCAATACATTTGGCCCCAAGCGCGTCGGCACGATCGCGCTGGTTGTCGCGATCATCTCAGCCGGGTTCTATCTCGTGGTCGGCATTGCCTGCATTCCGCATTTATCACATGCCACCATCGCAGCGCCGACCGAACCCGTTTCCATCCAGTGGCAGCATTTCGTCGGAGTCATCCTCGCGTTGTCCGGCGTAGAAGCCATCGCAAATATGACCGGCGTCATGGCTGAACCCGTCGCCAAGAACGCATCGAAAGCCATTTTCATCGTCTTGCTTGAAGTCGTGATTTTAAATCTCATCATGGCGTATGCCATGAACGCACTGCCTTTTGTCTCCGGCGAAGACGGTGGTTTTACTATCAAAGGGTATCAGTCTGACGATGTGCAAGATCATATGATCAAGGTTTTGGCGACCGAATTCGTCAGCCCGTGGTTTGCCGCGATCAGCTCTTTTTTCTTCGGGCTTTTACTCTTGTCCGCAGCGAATACCGCCATTGGTGACATGGTCAGCGTTCAATACCTCATGTCCCGCGACAAAGAATTGCCTGACTTCTTTACGACCTTGAATAAATATGGCATGCCGTGGGTCGGTTTGGTGACAGCTACGCTTGTACCCACAATCGTGTTGCTTATCGTCGGTTCCGAAACCGCACTGCTAGCCGATTTATATGCCATCGGAGTAGTGGGTGCGATCACAATTAACATGATGGCCTGCGGTACAAACAAGGATTTGGATCTGGTCAAATGGGAACGCGCCGTGCTGCTTTTCGTCGGGATGATTGTTTTGTTTATTGAGTTGACAATCGCTTACGACAAACCCAAGGCGCTGATGTTTGCCATGCTGGTCGTCGGCATTGGTTTGACGGGACGTTTTGCGGCCAAGCGCGAATGGCAGCAGGTCGGCATTTCAGCGGCTGGGATAGGCCTTGCGGCTATCGCGTTCCTCCTTTTGCCCTATGCACATACGGAAGGCATTACGCCCAAGCCTGAAGTTTCACACGTTCAATCGTTTGCGTTTTCGGCGATGATTATCGCCGGCCTTGTCATTGCCACCTGGCGCGCGCGACCCGGTGTTGATGAAGAATTGGAACTCGAAGCGAAGACTGCGAAGACTGAAATCCGCCGCCAAGAACAGAGTGCAATCCGCGCTGCGATCCCGGCGAATGCGCCTCGCTTGCTGATTCCGACGCGCGGCAGCATGAAGCTGCTGAAGTTCGCAGCCGGTTACGCGAAAGACAAAAAGGCCGCGCTGTTTGTGCTCTTTGTCCGTGAAGTCGCTTTAACGATCCACGAACGCAACGCGTCCGTTGCAACCGATACGATGACGCTGGCCAACGACGAAGAAGCGAAGAAAGTCTTCGCCGATGCTCGGAAAATCTGCGACGACATGGGTGTTCCGATGGCGCAGTTGTATGCAGTCCATCCGTCCGCCGCAGACTTGATTCTCGACCACGCCGCAACGCTGGGAGTGGATGCCGTGATCATGGGCGTATCAAAACGCGGTGCGCTGTGGAAGACGCTGCGCGGCGACGTGCTGCAAGACGTGGTCGAATACTTGCCCGACAGCATCCCGTTGTTGATCCACGCGTAAACGCTGGGTGGCCCATCCCACCG
>JBAXUS010000184.1:0-12800 GCA_037129555.1 Planctomycetota bacterium | reverse complement strand
GAGAGGGCCGACGAGCCAGCTGTTCGGCTCGCGGGGTGAGGGGTGGGCGCTGGATAAAATTGACACGCTTGGATTAATCAACGCTACCCCTCACCCCGCGAAGGAGTACCTTCGTCGGCCCTCTCCCTCAAGGGGAGAGGGAACGGCGGCGCAAGTCCGGTGATGCACCCATTCACTTCATTCATCCAAAACGTCTTGCTTTTCGCACCTCAAGCGGTTTTACTCTTCATACGTCCTTATTTAACTCGGAGCCACTTCACATGCCCGTGTCCGTCCGCACCTCCCACATCATCACCTCTCTCCTCCTATTGCCCTTCTTCGTGTTCTCGCTTTCAGCCGGTGAAAAAGCCGCCGCCAAAAATACCGACGATCCCGACGCGCTCTTGAAAGGCCTGAAACCCGCGAAGGGTTTCTCGGTCCAATTGTGGACCGCTAACAAAATGGTCATCAACCCTGTCTCGATTTCGTTCGATGATCAGAACCGACTCTACGTCTGCGAAACCTTCCGCTTCCGCGATGGCGGCGGCCTCGACGTTCGTGAGCACAAGTACTTGTACTACGACGACATTCTCCTCAAGACCACCGACGACCGCAGAGCGCTGTACGCCAAATATAAAGACAAATTTAAGCCCGGATATTTCACCACCGCCAAAGAAAAAATCGTCCTGGTCGAAGACACACAGAAGTCCGGCAAAGCCGACAAAGTCTCCGTCTTCGCCGAAGCCTTCAACGACGAACTCGACGGCCCCGGCGTCGGCGTCTGCTGGCACGACGGCAAACTCTATTTCGCTTGCGTCCCAAAAATCTGGGAACTGACCGGAGCCAACGGCACCGGCCCCGCCGAAAAAATCAACACCTTCTTCGACGGCTTCGGCGTCCGCGTCTCGATCAGCGGCCACGATCTTCACGGCACCATCATCGGACCCGATGGCAAACTCTACTGGTCCATGGGCGACCGAGGCTTCAACGCCACCGGACGCGAAGGCCAGCACTTCGCTAATCCGCACACGGGCGGCGTCTTCCGAGCCAACCTCGATGGCAGCGATCTCGAACAAATTTACTACGGTCTGCGCAACCCGCAGGAACTCGCCTTCGATGAATTCGGCAACCTCTTCACGGTGGACAACAACGCCGACATCGGCGACAGCGCGCGCCTCACGTACATCTTAGATGGGGGCGACACCGGCTGGCACATGGGCCTGCAAATGCTCGGCAACCGTGACTTCCCCAAACTCGCCGGCCTCGGTGAAGGCAAGCGCCTCAATCCCTGGCTCGACGAAGGCATGTGGAAATTGCGTTCCGACACCCAACCCGCCAACATTCTCCCGCCCATCGGCCACATCACCAGCGGCCCGTCAGGACTCGCCTACACGCCCGGCACAGGCCTGCCCGACAGCTACGCGCGCCACTTCTTCGTCTGCGATTACACGTCAGGCTCCAACTCCGGCGTCTACTCGTTCGTCGCCGAAGAAAGCGGAGCGGGCTTCGAGATGAAAGACAAAGATAAATTCCTCTGGGGCATCACCGCGACCGATGTGGCCTTCGGTTACGACGGTCGAGTTTACGTCTGCGATTACGGCGGCGGCTGGCATCTCCCTGGAAAAGGCAGCATCGTCGCGCTCTCCGAACCCGACGCGATCAAGAAACCCATCGTCGAAGAAGTCCGCAAACTCTTCGCCGATGGCATCGCCAAACTCGACACGAAGTCGCTCGCCGGATTGCTCAAACACGTCGACATGCGCGTCCGCCAACGCGCTCAATTTGAACTCGCCAAACGCGCTAAAGACGGTCTCGCCGCACTGACCACCGCCGCCCAAACCCCAGGCCATACGCTCTCCCGAATCCACGGAATCTGGGGCCTCGGACAACTCCACAAACAAGAACCCGAAGCCTTAAAAGTACTCGTCGATCTCCTCAACGACACCGACGCCCGCGTCCGCGAACACGCCGCCAAAACCCTCGGTGACACCCGTTTCACTCCCGCCGTCGAACCGCTCAAAAAGCTCCTCACCGATCCCAACTCGCGCGTCAAAACCTTCGCCGCAATCGCGCTCGGAAAATTGCATTGCAACTCCGACGTCCCAGCCCTCCTCACCATCCTCCGCGACAACGCCGACAAAGACGCCTTCCTCCGCCACGCCGCCGTGATGGGCCTCGCCGGGACAGGCGAAGCCGCCGCGCTCCTTCCCAGCATCACCGACTCCTCGCGCTCCATCCGCCTCGGCGTGTTGCTCGCGTTGCGCCGAATGCAAAATCCCAACATCGCCGCCTTCCTCAAAGACGCCGATCCGCAGATTTACGCCGAAGCCGTCCGAGCGATTTACGACACGCCCATCCGCGACGCGATGCCGCAACTCGCCGCCGATTTGAAACGCATCGTCGCCAAACCCGACGACTTCAAATCCCTCTCGCCGCTCCTTTTTAGCCGCCTCGTCAACGCCAATTACCGCTACGGCACTCTCGAAGACGCAGCCGCCGTCGCCGAATTCGCGGCCACGCCCGCCTTCCCCGAAAACGTCCGCATCGCAGCCCTCGACATGCTCACCAAATGGGAACAACCCACCGTCGTCGATCCCGTCATGGGCCTCCCCCGCCCCGTCCCCGCCCGCGCAAAATTAATCCCCGACGCCGCGATCAAATCCGCGCTCCAGAAAATCCTCTCCGAAAACGGAGCCATCGCCGCCAAAGCCGTTGACATGGCCGTCACCTTCGGAGTCGAACTCACCGACCCGATGTTGCTCGCCTTCGTCAAAGACGCCAAACGCGGCGAAGACATCCGCACCGCCTCGCTCGAAAAACTCGCGTCCAAAAAGTACGCAGACCTCACGCCGCTGCTCCCAGCACTGATCACCGATCCCAGCACAAAAGTCCGCGTCGCCGCCATCGCCGCGCAACTCGACATCGACGGCCCAGCCGGCATCAAATCCGCGCGCGCCATCCTCGGCAACGGCACGCCGCCCCCAACAAACGACATCAAAATCGTCACCGACCGCACGACCGGCGATTGGAACAAGCTCAAAATGGGCGCACCTAGCAACAGCGATTTTGCCGATAAGGCCAGCGCCAAAAACGTCGTCTTCTCCGCCGTCAAAGGCTTCGCCCCTCCTAACGCGCTAGCCGGAGCAAAAGACGGTCTTCTTCCGCGCCTCAACGACGGGGCCGCCGCCGAAAATGCCGACGATACCGAACGCAATACCTGGCTCGACGGCAACGGCTCGCGCATCCTCTGCGACCTGCAAAAAACGCTCGACATCGGAGCCATCAACACCTTCTCCTGGCACGCCAAAAATCGCGCGCACCAACACATCAATCTGTGGGGCTCAAATAACGAGAAGGCCGACGCTGCCGCCAAAGACTTGAAGAAAGAGTGGACCCTCATCGCAGCCATCGACACCACCAAACTCGGCGAAGGCGGCAAGCATGGCAGCGCCGTCTACAACGCCGGCGGCTCCATCGGAAAATTCCGATACCTGCTTTGGGAGTCGCCGCAAAAAGGCCCCGGCACGTTCTTCTCCGAAATCGACGTCTACGAAACCGGCACCTGGCAATTCTCGCCCCAGGGCGATTCACACCTGCAACAAGACATCTACGCCCTGCTCGGAAAAACCTCCGCGCCCGCAGCCGCCGATTACCTCGTCGAACTTCTCGATCACATGGCCGCCGGAAAAATCCCAGCGTCATTGCATCTCGATTTGATCGAAGCCGCAGAATTACGCAAAGAAGAATCGATCATCAAGCGCATGGCTGATCTCCGCAAAGCCTTCCCCGAAGAAGACAAAGTCGCACCGTACCGCATGACCCTCACCGGAGGCGACGCAAAACTCGGCGAAGACGTCTTCAAATTCCACGCCGCAGGCTGCCTGAAGTGCCACAAAATCGGCGGCGAGGGCCACGAAGCCGGCAGCGACGCCGGGCCGAAATTGGCCGGAGTCGCCACGCGGTTGACTCGCGACAAAATCCTCGAATCCCTGATCGACCCCAGCGCCGTTATCGTCCCAGGATTCGGAACCACCACCTTCCGCATGAAAGACGGCCTCGTCATCAGCGGCAGTGTCATCGAAGAAAACACCACCGAAATCAGTGTCAAAGACGCCGAAGGAAAGACACTCAAAATCAATGTCGCAGACATTAAAAAACGCGCCCAACCGGTCTCGCCGATGCCACCGATGGGCCCGGTCATGAAGCCGCGCGAAATCCGCGACTTGATCGAGTACTTATCGACACTCAAATAAAGAGCCGCGCACGCAAGTAAGCGGCCGGGTGCCAAGGAGCAGTATCGTGCTCCTTGCCGTTGGGCGCTCGATCAACGCTCACCAAATGATTTAGCCTCCGCGCAATCTCTGCGGGCACATAAAAAAACCGCCACAACTTTCGTCGCGGCGGCTTAAATTCTTTTTCATCAATTCGCTTCAAGCACCGCTTACGGCGCTTCGTTCTTCCAGAAGTCCGAGAACTGAACCGTCTTCCTGCGCACCCGTACATCCTGGTCCGGAAGTTGAGGCTTGCCGCGCAACAACGGCTGCTCGATCTTCGTCGAATTCTCCGCAGTCTTCGGCAACGGCGGCTGCTGGAACGGCCAGTACCACGCCTTCGTTTCATACGGCGCCAAGCGGCGTGTCTGGTAATACACAAGCCAAGCGCGGCGCGTCGGCGGAATGGAAGCACCTGTCATCCGGCACAACGAACGATAGGCAACGCTCGGAATTTCAGGATAGTTTTCATTCGGGCGTAGCAT
Organism: Planctomycetota bacterium; assembly: GCA_037129555.1. Lineage (GTDB taxonomy): Bacteria > Planctomycetota > SZUA-567 > H5-PLA8 > H5-PLA8 > JANXLS01. Next base: position 8,065 of record JBAXUS010000184.1, on the reverse strand, counting down.
GTCAATCAACTTCAACATCAAACTGTCATCGCCAAGATCATAAAGCGCTTCGATCGCTTCAATCCCTACGCGCGTGTCGTCCCAGCGAGCAATGCGGCGCAACACCGGAACCGCGCGCACATCAGCGGCGTCGGACAATGCGTGCATGATTCGGATTTGAATGAAGCGATCATCGTCAACCTTCAGTCGTTCCAATAAGAAGGTGAACAGCGACGGATCATTCGTCCGGGCAATGACATCAATCGCTTCCATGCGTTCGGTGCGCGAGCCCAACGTGGCTTTGCGCATCAGGAAGTCGCTCTCAGACAAGTTCGCCAATTCCTTCGGCGCACACGTAATGCAGGCTCCAGCGACCGGGCGCTCGCGCGTATAAGGCGAATCGCATCCGGCCAGAACAGCAGCCATCACAGCTAAAATTAGGATTCGGGTCATCATGTCTCGTACTATAAACGCCCGCCGCATCTTTTCAAGTGGGCAAATGGCAAGGAAAAAAGGTTTTTGAAGTCCAACTCGTAGAGCCTATTTCAGAAAGTTCGTGGCTTAAGTGTCCCTCATTCCTGTTCACTTTCTCCCTTTCCGTTGCTGTTTTCGCGAAAATTCGCGGTAAAAAAATGCCGTTTTCGCTGTTGCCTATCCTCACGATTACCGTCGCCCACCACGTCCGCCGCCAAAGTTGAAGCCCAAATTAAACTGCGTCCCGCCGCCGTAATATCGCGGACCATAATACGAGCCGGAATAATAACTCGGTCCGTAATAATAAGGAGTGCTGTAGTATCGGTAAGTCGGCACACTGTAATAAACCGGGCTTTCAACGTACGTCTGTGTGACGACCGTTTCGCGCGGAACGTTCGCCAATGCAACCAACACACCGCTGGCTCGGCGCTGACCATTTTCATAAAGACTCACATTCACCGTGTCGTTGCCGTCCGTGTTGACGCGCGAAACGTTGATCGCTGAACGTTCGCCGCCGTTGATCGCCAACGGATAGCCATCACTTTGAGTGCCGCTGAATCGAATCTTGTAATTCCCCGAGCGTATGCTCAATGTAGTGCTGCTGTGAGCTTGAACCACGCTGCCTTCGGATGGGAAGGCGATCCAAATCGTCTGAATTGCAGGCTCATACATGTACGACCACGCGCGATCATCAAGATTCTCAATCGTGATCTGACCATCCTGGTTCGGATTGCGGATCGCTTGAGGAGCCGCTACTTGAGCTGGCGGAGCAGCCGGAATCAACGGCGCAACCGGCGCTCGAACCGACAGGCGCTCAGACGGATCACGCGCCTCAGCCGGACGCTGCGGAGTGGCCGCAACAGCCGCCGCATCTTTCGTCACATGCCGCAGCATCGCAATGATCACCTTCTCAGGAACCTTCGCCTCGCGCAATCGCAGCACATCCGACGCGCCGATTGAAATCTCCCCAGGCGTGTTGTCGACCGCCGCAATCTGATTCGCTTCTGGTTCACCTTTTTGAGCGCGCGCAATCACATCGTCCACTGTCGCAGCCGCCGCACATCCAGCGACCATAAACACACACACCGCCATCCATACCATTCGCATGATTCTGTTCCTTTCCAGCTCTTCCATTCAAACACGGGATAAAGCCCACCATCCCACTGACTAGACGATTCAAACGCTCGGATATTTAGAAAAAGTGAATTTTTTTCGCAACCCGACCCTGCACGTTTCGTTCCGCACTATTATGGTGCTTTTCCGTGCATCGCGGTTTACATATATCCGTCTGTGCCCGTCTTATTCAATAATCCTTGAAAGGACTATCCGTGATGAGTAAAGCATTCGTCTGGCTCTGTGGCCTCCTTCTGTGCCTCGTATCGGTTGCCCATGCAGCCTCTGTCGCCTCCACCGATTGGCCTCAATGGCGAGGCCCGAATCGCGATGATGTCTCCACCGAAACCGGCTTGCTGAAACAATGGCCGGCGGGCGGCCCCAAATTGCTCTGGAAAGCTGAAGGAGTCGGTGCTGGCTTTTCCAGCGTATCCATCGCCGGTGACAAAATTTTCACCATGGGTGACGTCGAAGGCTCCAGCCAATTGCTATGCCTGAATTTAAAAGACGGCTCGAACGTCTGGAAATTGAAAGTCGGTAAACCTGCTGGCGGTGGCGGTTATCCCGGCACGCGCTGTACACCAACCGTTGACGGCGCGCTCGTATACGCCATGAGTCAGTACGGCGATATCGTCTGCGCTGATTCTACGACGGGTAAAGAAGTCTGGCGCAAGGAAATGGCCAAAGACTTCGGTGGCCAAATGATGTCCGGATGGGGTTATTCGGAATCGCCGCTGATCGACGGCGCTCTTTTTATCTGTACGCCCGGCGGTCCGAAAGGGGCGTTGGTCGCATTGAATAAAAAGACTGGCGAATTGGCATGGCGAAGCACGGATGTCAGTGATCACGCGGCCTATTCGTCGCCCATCGCTGTCGACATCAATGGCGTTCACCAGATCATTCAATTGACTGACGCAAATGTATTCGCTGTCGCAGCCGACAGCGGCAAACTGCTTTGGAAAGCCGCACGTGCGGGCAAGACCGCAGTCATTCCGACCCCGGTTTATTTCGATAACCACGTCTACGTCGCGTCAGGATACGGAGTCGGCTGCAACGATTTCAAAATCTCATTCGCGGGCGGCAAATTCTCAGCCGAGCAGGTTTACGCCAACACCGACATGGTCAATCATCACGGCGGAATCGCGCGCATCGGCGACTTTGTGTATGGGCACAGTGATAAAGGCGGTTGGACGTGCATGGAGATGAAGACTGGAAAAGTGAAGTGGCAGAATCGCACCGTTGGAAAAGGTGCATTGACAATCGCCGACGGCATGTTGTATCTGCGCAGCGAAGGTGGCGGGAAAGACAACGCCTGCATCATCGCACTCGTCGAAGTCAATCCTGAAGCCTACAAGGAAACAGGCCGCTTCGAACAGCCGAACCGCTCCGGAAAACAAAGCTGGCCCCACCCCGTCGTCAGCGGCGGCAAGCTCTACATCCGCGACCAAGACGTCCTGCTCTGCTACGACATCAAAGCAAAGTAACCCGCATCGCAAGAGCCGCGCACGCAAGTAAGCGGCAAAATCCCAGGTCATCAATTCAAGACTACCCACCTTGCGGGCTCTCACTGAGAGCCCGCAATCCATTCATCCCCACCATTCACTTTCGCCGCCTCAATCGACTGCTCAATCCCATTAATCAATTCAGGCAACGTCGCCGGCTTGCGAATATAAATCACATTCTGCTGCCACGCTTCATCTGTCTCTTCTCGCGTCACAGTGGCAGTCAAAAAAATGATCGGCACATCTTTTACGCGCCGGTCTGCTTTCATCAGCTTCGCCAATTCGCTGCCGTTCATTCCCGGCATCATCACATCGAGAATGATCAAATCAGGCTGAAAATTCCACGCCGTCATCAGCGCTCGCATCGGTTTGTTTTCTTCGCACACGTCGTAATGCCCGGTCTGTTCAAGCGCCATCTTGATCATCCGCGTGATGCCTTCTTCATCATCCACAATCAAAATCTTCTTCTTGTTCATGCCGCCCTCCCGTTTCATCCACCACCGCTCAAAACCTACGGCTCGCTCTTCTCCAAACGCTTCGATCCACTCGCAGCATTCAAATGCCTCAGCACAATCACCGCCCGAGCACCTTTACCATCGCGCCGATTACGAATATCCAACACGCCGCCGTGCAATTCGACAATCTGCCGCGACACCGGCAACCCCAACCCCGTCCCCTCGCCCACCGGCTTCGTCGTGAAGTACGGATCAAATATCTTGTTCAAATTCTCGTCCGAAATACCCGTCCCTGAGTCCTCAATGCGAATGCAGATCACAGCATCCTCCGGTCCAAATTTCTCGGCCGGAAATACTGCTCCGTCGTCCCGAACCAACCGCCCCAACGTTGAATATGTGCTCACAATCAATGTGCCACTTTTCGGCGTCGCATGCAACGCATTCATAAACAAATTAAGCAACACTTGCTTCATTTTATTACAATCCAACATCACGTCGGGCAATCCATCAGCAAGATTCTGCTCCATCACGATCTGCTTTTTTGAAACATCGTGACGGATCAGCGCAACAGTCTGACCGATCACTTCATTCAATACTTCAGGTTTGAGAATCAACGTTCTCGGACGAGAGAAATCGAGCAACCCACCGATAACCGTATCCGCGCGTTTGATCGCGTCGTAAATATCGTTCAGCACCGGAGCCGCCGCCGGATTCGTCGAGCCCAACGTGTTCTTCAAATAATCAAGACCCATCACCGCGACGGCAAGTGGATTCTTGACTTCATGCGCCACACCCGCCGCAATCCGCCCCACCGACTCCATCTTCTCCGCCTGGATCAATTGTAACTGCGCCGCCTTCAAGTCCTCATGCGACTTCTTCAAATCGGCTAGTAATTTCACCAACCGGTCTTCGCCGTACTTGCGCTCAGTGATATCGCGATTGATCCCGACCATCCCAAAAATCACGCCGTCTTTATTTTTCAACGGCACTTTGGTCGTCAACATCCACCGAGCCTGCCCCGCCGCGCTGTCACTGCGCTCCTCGCGATTCACGCGCGGCTGCCCCGAAAACACCGCTATTTCTTCCGTGTGAAATTTCTCGGCAAGCGACAGCGGAAACAGATCGAAGTCCGTCTTCCCCACAATCGCGTCGGGTGACGCCATGCCCATGATTTGAGCCACCGCTGTGTTGCAGGCAATAAATTTGGACTCACAATCTTTGACGTAAATTTGATCCGGAAGCGAGTCGATCACCGAACGCAATAAACTGCGCTCCGCCTCAAAACGCTCGTCCGCATGATGCCTTTCGATCGCATAACGAATCGACCGGGCAAGCATCCGTTCGTTCAATTCATCTTTGCACAAATAATCCTGCGCACCCGCCTGCACCGTCTGCATCGCAGCCGCTTCGTCGTCCAACCCACTGAGCACAATCACAGGAATAAGCGGGGCTTTTTCGCGGACGCGTCGAAACGTGTCGATGCCAAAACTATCCGGTAGCGACATGTCCAACAAGATCACATCAAACGTCGCAGAACCGAGCGTCTCCAGCCCGGTTGCCAGGCGGTCCGCATGAGTCAGCGTGAATCCGCCCGGCGACGACGCGTCCAGAATCGCGCGCAACAACAACGCATCACCCGGATTGTCTTCGATGTGAAGAACGTGGATCGGCATAGCGTTTCCCGCCAGCGAAAACCAACACGAAATATTCCGTGCTTATTTGTTAAACAAGAAATGCATCACGTCGCCGTCTTGAACGACGTAATCTTTTCCTTCCGTCCGAAGCTTACCAACCGCGCGGCAACCCTTTTCGCCCTTGTTAGCAACGAAGTCCGCATAGCCCGCCACTTCAGCCCGGATGAAACCTTTTTCAAAATCTGTATGAATCACGCCCGCCGCGCGCGGAGCTTTCCAACCCTTCTGAATCTGCCACGCTCGCACTTCAATTTCGCCCGCCGTGAAATACGTCGCGAGTCCCAACAAATCGTAGCCTGCATGAACCAAACTATCGACACCCGCTTCCGTCATGCCTAGCGTTTCCATGAACGACACGCGCTCATCATCGGCCAACTGCGCCAGTTCGGATTCGATCTTCCCGGAAATGCAGATCGCCTTCGCGCCGACTTTCGCCGCATGACCAAACACCGCTTTCGAGTAATCATTGCCGTGGTTCGCAATATCGTTTTCCCCGATGTTACACACGAACAGCATCGGCTTTTGCGTGATCAGATGGCAGTCTTCCAAATCCTTCAATTCATCCGGCGTTAGATTCTGCGCACGAACCGGCACGAATTCGTTCAGGCTCTTCAACACTTTTTCAAGCGCCGGCAACGTGGCCAACGAATCCTTGTCGTTCTTGCGCTTTCGGTTGCGGTCATATTTGGTCTTGACCGTGTCAGCGTCCTTCAAAATCAATTCCATATCAATGACTTCAATGTCGCGCACCGGATCGACTTTGCCATCCACATGCACGACATCCGGATCTTCAAAACAGCGGATCACATGCAGCACCGCATCGACGCCCTTGATCGCCGAAAGGAACGAATTCCCCTTACCCAAGCCTTCCGCCGCACCCTTCACTAACCCTGCAATATCAACAAGCTCAATCTTCGTCGGCACCACTTTGGTGGTCTTGACGATATCCTGCAACGCAAACATGCGCTTGTCCGGAACCGTCACCATTCCCGAATTCGGCTCGATCGTACAGAACGGATAGTTCGCCGCCTGCGCCGCCTGCGTCATGGTCAAGGCGTTGAAAATGGTGCTCTTGCCAACATTCGGAAGACCGACGATACCGCAATTGAAACCCATGACAGCTCCTGGAAAATACGTTTAGGCGTGTATCGACGAAATCAAATCGCACTCTGAAACTGAGGCTTCGGCGTATCGACGCAATAACATTGAAGTATACTCCATTCGCGCAGAAAATAAAGGTGCCATTCCTGCCGTTCAAGTGTATGAAATATAAGATTAAAAACTTTTCGATGGGAGACGGTTTCGTGCGTTCAATTCTCAATCAAGTCAGTCTTAAATCATCAATACTTAGTTGCGCCGTATTCGCAACTTTATTTACCCCCATAATCAGTCGCGCTGGCGAGGCCACTGAAGCCGGCATTCATTTTTTCGAAACCAAAATCCGCCCAATCCTCGCCGCCGAATGTTACTCGTGCCACTCAGTCAAAGCCAAGAAACTCAAAGCCAAACTCTTCGCCGACAGCCTGCAAGGACTCCTTAAAGGAGGCGAGAGCGGCCCATCGCTCGTCCCCGGCGATCCGGAGAAGAGCAAACTCATCGAAGCCGTCGTCTACAAAAATCAAGACCTGCAAATGCCCCCGGACAGCAAACTCTCCGACGCACAAGTCGCCGACTTGACGCAGTGGGTCAAAATGGGCGCACCCTGGCCCAAAGAAGCAGCGCCCCAAGCCTCAGAAACAGGAGCCGGAAAGCTCGAAGACTTCGATCTCCAAAAACGCAAAGCCGCGCACTGGGCTTGGCAGCCCGTCAAAACACAACCCGCTCCCGTCGTCAAAAACGCCGCATTCGTCGCCGATCCCATCGACGCGTTTATTCTCAAAAAACTCGAAGATAAAAACCTCGCACCCACAACGCCCGCCGACAAGCGCACGCTCCTCCGCCGATCCACATTCGACCTGATCGGCCTCCCGCCCAAGCCCGAGGAACTCGATGCTTTCTTGAAAGACGACTCACCTCAAGCCTTCGAAAAAGTGCTCGACCGCCTGCTCGCCTCGCCCCAATACGGCGAGCGCTGGGCCCGGCACTGGCTCGACTTGACGCGCTACGCCGAATCCTACGGCCATGAATTCGACTTCCAAATTCCCAACGCCCACCGCTACCGCGACTACGTCATCCGAGCGTTCAATCTCGACATTCCGTACAACCAATTCGCGACCGAACATCTCGCCGGCGACCTCATCTCCCCAGCGCGATTGACACCCGAAGGGCTGAACGAATCCGTCTGCGGCACCGCCTTCTATTTCCTCGGCGAAAACGTCCACTCCCCCGTCGATATCCGCCAGCACCAAGCCGACCGTTTCGACAACCAAATCGAGTGCATCAGCAAAACCTTCCTCGGCATGACCCTCAACTGCGCCCGCTGCCACGACCACAAATTCGACGCACTCTCCACCGCCGATTATTACGCCATGTACGGCTACCTGAAAAGCTCGCGCTACACCCAAGCACCGATCAATCAAAACGCGATCAACGAAAAAGTGGCCGAGCTTTCAAAACTGAAAAAACAGATCGCCCCGCTCGCCTTCGCGGAACTCAAAAAGAAAGCCTCCACCGATCTCGCCGCCGCGCTCGAAAAATACAAACCCGCCGGCAAACTCGATCCGGCCAACGCCCTGCAACCTGTACTTCAAGTCCTCACCACACCGCCCGACCAACTCGCGAAAAAATGGAAAGCGTTCGGCGCTGACTTCGACAAAAAAGCCAAAGAAGCACCCGCAGCACAAGACACTCCCAACGCACTCATCGCCTCGATCTCATTCGAAGAATCCGCCTTCCAAAAAGGCCCCGG
>JBAXUS010000183.1:0-12864 GCA_037129555.1 Planctomycetota bacterium | reverse complement strand
CAAATGGGCATCTTACTGCGTGACATTCCTGAAAAGCGACGTGAAAAGTCGACGGATGCCGAGAAACTAAAAGTACTCTCGGCAAGGCAGCCAGAACGACTTCTCGAACCGGTTAAAACGCCTCAACTCACGTCATTTCCGTCCACTGCTTCGGGGCAGTAAGTTAAGGTCGAACGTTTATTCTTTCCTCTCCTCAACGCTGGCACATTCTCACGGGCGAGTATCCGCCCTCTCCGGGAGGTGTCAGCGATTACACACTGCTCTTGAGTTCGAAGCTGGCCGAACTGGGTGACGATGTTCACGTCTGGGTTCCGCGTTCGGAAGCAACGTACGTGCACGTTCCCGGTGTGACGGTACACGAACTTCAGGACCATTTCGGACCGTTGTCGCTCGCGCGGATTGAACGCGCAGTGATGCGTGAACGCGGTGCGTTTCAGTTGCTCATTCAATACGTTCCACACATGTACGGTTACAAGGGAATGAATGTCGGGTTGGCATGGTGGATCAAACGCTGGCGTGCATTGAATCCGTGGGTTATGTTTCACGAAGTTGCCTATGCGCGGACTCCGGGGCAGTTCGCCAGACATCGCTTATTAAGCCATGTTCAACAGACCATGGCGCGCTGGGTCGCTAAATCCGCGGCGCGGCGTTTTGTTTCAATTCCATTGTGGCAGCCGTATTTGGAAGAGATCGTCAATGCTCCGGTTGCGTGTGAATGGCTGCCGGTTCCGAGCAACGTCGAGACGACTGTTGATTCTGCTCGGGTAGACGCTATCAAACATGACATCGTGCCAGGACCATCGCAGCGAATTGTAGCGCATTTTGGAACGTATTTTTCTTGGATCGCGGACGAACTTGCGCGTGTCATCGCCGAGATGATGCACCGTGATCCGGAGTGGTTTGTGTTGTTGCTCGGACGTGGAAGCGCGGAATTCGCGGGAACGCTTATCGTTAAGCATCCGGAATGGAAGGGTCGGATTCATGCGACGGGTGGGATACCCGCTAGTGAAGTTGCCGCGCATCTGGCTGCGGCGGATGTCCTTTATCAGCCGTATCCCGATGGGGTCAGCAGTCGGCGTGGGAGCACGATGGCGGGGCTCGCGTTGGGATTGCCGATTGTGACGAATTCAGGTCACTTGAGCGAAACGATATGGCGCGACGAGCGGTGCGTTGTGTTGGTCGATCTGAATGATAGAGGTTCGGTACATACAGCTTTAGAAGCGTATTCCAATCCGTCATGCGAACGCACAGAATTAATGATCCGCGCGAATGCTGTCTACGAGCGCCACTTTTCTTGGGACAGAACCATCGAGCACTTGCGCCGCACGGAAAAAAGTGATTCGCTTGCATGTCCGCCATTGCGAAGCGACTTGTTGGTCGTAAAATCAATATCATGATTTCCATCCTTTTTGTATCGATAGTGATTGCACTGACAGGGCCTGCCTGATGCGAATCGCGTTTATCGTTCATGACTATCACAAGACGGGCGGGCACAGCCGGTACGTGGCGGAGCTGGCCGAGCGGTTTGTGCGTGAGCACGAGGTTCATGTTTATGCGAACCGGATTGAAGGCGACCTCGATCCGCGTATCAAGTTCCACCGAGTCCCTGCACTCAGGTTTAACGCGCTGGCGTCGGTGCTGACGTTCATTCTTCCCGCGACGTTTCGCGCACTCGATTCTTTTGACATCGTCCACGCTCAAGGGTTGTGCGGACTGCGACAGAATGTCGTGACGGCCCACATGTGCCAGGCAGCGTGGTACGTGGCGCAGACCAAGCACATGGGCGCATTGACGTTCAAGCAACGTATATTCCAGCGCTTGGTTCAGCCGCTTGAAAAGTACATTTTCCAAACGAAAAACTCGAAAGCCGTCATCGCGGTATCGCGGCGTGTGAAGGGTGATCTCGGATTTTATTATGGGCGCGTGGACAACGTGACGGTGATTCATCACGGTGTCGATCTGAAAAAATTTAATCTGGAGATGCGCATTCATTGGCGGGTGTTGATCCGTCAGGAATTGGGTTTGGGCAACGACAAATTTGTGGCGTTTTATGTAGGAGATTTACAGAAAGGCGCGCTCCCGGCGATTGAGGCGATTTCGCATGTGGAAGGAGTTCGGCTGGTCTGCGTAACGTCGTCAGACCCGCAACCCTACCGCGTGTTTGCCGAAAAAATGGGCGTGGGGGAGCGCGTTAGTTTTGTGCCGAAGACGGCCTTTGTTGAGCGCTATTATGGCGCGGCGGACGTGTTCATTCTGCCATCGTTTTATGACACATTCGGTATGGTCGTTTCTGAGGCGATGGCATCTGGGCTGCCGGTCATTGTGAGCGCAGCGGCGGGCGCGTCCGAATTGATTGAACACGGCGTGAGCGGCGTGATCATTGACACGGCGTGGGACACGGTCGCCATTGCCGAGTGGCTTGAGCGCCTGCGTGCAGACGGCGGCTTCCGCGAAAACATGGGACGAGAAGCGCGGAAAAAAGCTGAGCATTACACGTGGGATGACACTGCGTTGGAGACGATGCGTGTGTATCAAAGTGTGGTGGCGGCATCGAAAAAATGACCGCACATTATCTCCAAACCGATCACCGCTGCGATGTCTGAAAAATATCGAATCGCATTTATCGTCAACGGGTTACCCGGTAGCGCGATGGACATCCGTGCGCGTTCTTTTGCGGAGCGATTGCGCGGTTCATTTGATATTCACATTGCGCATCGTACTGGCGGTAAAATCACTGCAATGTTTCGCTTTTTCGTGGCGCTTTTGAAATTTGCGCCGCGTTGCGTGTATGTCTTCGACATTGGTTTTTCTGGAACGATCGCCGCATTGTGTTACCAGCGAATTACCCATGCTCGATTTGTTGTCGACACCGGCGATCCGATTTATGAATTGGGACGCGGTCTGGGGCGCGTAGCGCTTGGATTGACGGCGACGCGGCTACTGGAAGAGTCAGCACTTGAAGCCGCAGACTTCATTATCGTGCGCGGTACTCGGCACAAGAATTGGCTGAAGGCACGCGGATTTGAGCGCGTAGAGGTGATTCAAGATGGTGTCGATACCGTGCAATTCGCGCCCGAAAATGCGGACGATGTTCGGCGCGATTTGAAACTTGAAAGCACACTGGTCGTCGGATTGATCGGCTCGTCGATGTGGAGTGAGCGCTATCAGATGTGCTATGGCTGGGATTTAGTTGAGGCTCTTGGGCGGATCAAGGACGCACCGATTAAGGGATTCATGATCGGTGGCGGCGATGGGATCGGGCGATTAAAAGCGCGTTGTGCGGAGTTGGGAATTGCAGACAAAATGGTTTTTCTCGGATTCGTTCCGTACGAAAAACTTCCGTATTATATCGGCGCGATGGATGTGTGTCTCTCGACGCAATCAAATGATTTGGTGGGCCAGTTTCGAACAACGGGAAAGTTGCCGCTGTATTTGTCGTGCGGGAAATACGTTTTAGCGAGTCGTGTTGGCGAAGCAGAATTGGTGCTCGAGCCAGAAATGACGATTCAATACGAAGGCGTGAAAGACGAATCATATCCAGCCAAACTTGCCGCGAAATTGTTGGATCTGTCGGTGCATCCAGAGGACATCACGAAGGGTGCGGCGGGCGTTGGAATTGCGCGACGTGTATTTGATTACGATGTTCTCTGTGCGCGTTTGAAGAACGTTCTAATAAGCGTTCTCTCCTGATGGTGCTCGATGTTCTCGGAACGATTTCATGCGCGTCTTATTTTTAAATGCGACCGGATTCATCGGCGGGGCCGAGCGGCAACTGCTGCATATGATGGCGTCGCTGAAGCGCTGCGATCCGGATATTGATGGGCATCTGATTACGCTCGGCGACGGAGATTTGGTGCGCGAAGGGCGGGGGATTGGGTGGACGGTTCATCCTGTTCTTTTACCTGAACGATTGGCTCAGATGGGCGATAGTTCGTTGCGCGATGGCGGGAAATTTGTTCGGACGATTGCGCTACTTGTTCGAGCGGCGGGTGCAATGCCTGACGCTGCGGGGCATCTGATTGAGTTGCGCCGGACGATTCGCGCCATCAATCCTGACGTGATTCACTCCAATGGAATCAAAACACATTTGCTTGGATCGCTTGTTTTTCCGAAGGGCATTCCTGTCGTCTGGCATCTGCATGATTACTATAGTTTGCGCCCGTTGGCGGCTCGGTTATTGAAACTGGCGAAGCGCGGAATTGCGGCGGCGGTGGCGATTTCGGAATCGGTGCGGCGGGATTCGGAAACGATTTTGAAGGGCGTTCGGATTCCGGTCATCTTGAATGGCGTGGATGTTGAGCGCTGTTCGCCGGGAACGGTTGATGCGGGGAAGCTTGATGCGTTGGCTGGAATTGATTCTGCTAAACCGGGGACGATTCGAGTCGGACTGGTGGCCACATTCGCGCGCTGGAAAGGGCAGGACGTTTTTTTGGAAGCCGCACAACTTGTCATGAAACTGACGACGCGACCGGTCCGGTTTTATATCGTCGGCGGAGCGATCTATCATACGGCGAATCAGTTTTCGTTGGACGAATTGAAAGACGCTGCGGTTCGTGCTGGGATTCAAAACGATGTAGCGTTTGTGCCGTTTCAAAACGATGTTGCGGAGGTCTATCGAGCGTTGGATTGTGTTATTCACGCGAGCACATTGCCGGAGCCGTTTGGGCTGACGATTGTCGAAGCGATGGCGTGTGGGCGCGCGGTGGTCGTGTCGAACGCGGGTGGGGCGGGGGAGATTGTTTCGGAAGGACACGACGCGTTGGGAACTCCGCCGGGTGATGCGGACGCGTTGGCTCAGGCGATTGCGCGGCTTGTTGAGGATGCTGAATTGCGAACGTTGTTGGGACGAAACGCTCGGGCGACGGTCCTCTCGCGATTTGATGCGAATCGGTTGGGCGGACAATTGCTCGACGTGTATCGGAGCGTGATGACCTCGTGAGTACTTTAAAGCTGGCAGTCATTCCGGATTTCCGGGAAGAGGGTTGGCACAGCATGGACCTCGTCGCGGACATGCTGTCTCGCGAAATTGCAGCGGGCCGCGCTGGCGACGTTGTGAGTACATCGTTGTGTCCGCCGTTTCGAAAACGATTTGCGCGACTGCCTGTGTTCGGAAAAAGAAATGCGGCGATTAATGCAGACCGATTGTCGAACCGCATGATCGATTATCCGCGCGCTTTGAGACAGCAGCGCGACTTTGATTGCTATCATGTCTGCGATCATTCTTATTCACAGGTTGTTCACGCGCTCCCGGCGAATCGAACGGGCGTATTTTGCCACGATCTCGATACGTTTCGATGCCTGTTTGAGCCGGAGAAGGAGCCGCGTCCGCGCTGGTTCAAAGCGATGACGCGGCGGATTCTTACCGGTATGCAACAAGTCGCGATTGTGTTTCATACGACGAGTGAAATTCGTCGGCAGATTTTGGAGCACGGGATTATCGATCCGGCGCGTTTGGTGCAAGTGCCGCTTGGTGTTTCGAGCACTTATTCGCCGCTCGATCCTGGGACTGACGGCGACAATGCGGTTTTAAAATCACTAGGCGGACGACCGTATGTGCTGCATGTCGGGAGTTGCATTTCGCGCAAACGGATCGATGTGCTGCTGCGCGTTTTTGCTGGGCTGCGCGCGCGCGTTCCGGAGTTGCGATTCGTAAAAGTGGGCGGCCCGTTGACGGCTGAACAGAGCGACTTGTTTGATGAATTGAAACTGGAATCGTCAACGATTTTGTTGGAGCGGCAGAGTGAGACGGAGCTTGCCGCGTTGTACCGCCATGCGTCCGCGGTGTTGCAGCCGAGCGAGGCCGAGGGGTTCGGGTTGCCGGTCATTGAAGCGCTGGCGTGTGGTGCGCCGGTTGTGGCGAGCGCGATTCCGACGCTGATGGAAGTCGGCGGTGATGCGGCGATGTTTTGTCCGGTGGGCGCAGTGGACCTGTGGGTTTCAACGGTCGCGAGCGTGATTTCGGATACATCGTTTGCGCCGTCGATCGAAACGCGTTTGAAGCAGGCGGCGACGTATTCCTGGACGAAATACGCTCGGACTATTTGCGATGCGTATGCTGGTTTGGCTGGACTTCGCGACCGTCCCAATTCTGGGCTACCGGTTCAGCTCTAACTCGTTTTTTCATGTGCGGCATTACGGCACACTTCTCGTCGCGCTGCGTCCTTGCGCTTTGCTGTTATCCAGCAGCTCTTTCAATTCGCGTACAATTTCCGGGTATTTGAAATAAAGATTTTGTGTCTCTCCGGGATCGGTTTCGAGATTGTAAAGTTGTCCTGACGCATTTGGCGTTGTGTCGGACAGGGCGAATGGTTTGAGTTCATCTTTGTCGTAATTGTTCCCGCCCGAGCCGCGATGATCGAGGTATTTCCAAGGCCCTTTTCGGATGGCGAGCGCGAGGCTGATGGTTTGGTGCAAGGTGAATGGGCGTGCTGGCGCAGCACCAGCTTTCCCGAGTAGAACAGGCAAAAGATTGAAGCTGTCTTGTGCTGAGTTGGCGGGAAGTGTGGCACCGGTTATTGCCGCGCATGTTGCCATGACATCGGTGAGACAGACGGTCTGGTCGCTTGTGTTTCCAGCGACTATTTTTCCCGGCCAACGGACAATGAAGGGGACGCGATGTCCGCCTTCCCATTGGTCGCGTTTTACGCCGCGCCACGGTCGCGCACCGTCATGGCCGAAGTCGGCGCGCATGTGAACGACGCTTGTGGTTTCCGGCCCGTTGTCGCTGGAAAACATCACGACGGTATTCTCCGCCATTCCGAGCCGCTCCAACGTCTTCATCAATTCACCCACAATGTAGTCGAGTTCATGGATGAAATCTCCATGTGGCCCGGCATTCGTGCTGCCTTGAAATTGCTTCGATGCAAACGAAGGAAGATGAACGGCGTGCGTGGAATGAAGAAGGAAGAAAGGTTTTTCCGGTTGGCTGTTCGCGTGTTGCTCGAGAAATTCGCGACTCTTTTTCAGAAAGAGGATGTCGATTTCTTCGAGATCAAAATCCGGCGCGATCATGCCGGCGCGATTGTCGAACGCATACGGATGCTTGGGTAGTTTTGATTTGTCGAGCATGCCAGTAGGCGGGACTGGAATGCGGTCGCCGTCGATGAAGGCGTAGAGATAATCCGTGCCCGGGCAGCATGCTGTGCCGAAGAAGCGATCGAAGCCGCGATGGATCGGCGCGTCGGGAATGGCGCGAGTGTAATCGATCAGCTTCACGCCTTCGACGCCGCCCTTTGTGATGTGCTGCCCGTCTTTGTCGAAGAAACTCAGACCGACGTGCCACTTGCCGGTCATGGCCGTGGCGTAGCCTTGGTTGCGGAGCATTTGCGGCAGAGAGAGTTGATCTTCTTTAATGAGGCACGGGCCGCCCACGCCTTCGAAGACACTTCGATACGGGATGCGGAAAGCCATCCGACCGGTCAACAAGCTGTAGCGGCTGGGCGTGCAGACTGTGGAAGGCGAATGCGCGTCGGTGAAGCGCATACCGTCGCGTGCGAGCTGATCGATGTTCGGTGTGGCGACTTTGGATTCAGAATTGTAGCAGCGAACGTCTCCGTAGCCGAGGTCGTCGGCAAGGATGAAAAGGATGTTGGGCTTCTTCGGCGCGTCTGCGGCACTGAGCACAGGCGTCGAAGCCAACAACAGGGCACCTAGGAGTGTCAGTCTGAGGATGGTGCCGTTGGTTTTCATGTTATTCTCCAGACGCCAGAGCCGGTTCCGTTGTTGCCGGGCGTGGGTTGAACCAGCGGTGGATTGAGTCGATGAGCACGACCACGACGCATGATAGCATCAGCGATGTTAAAAATAAATTGAGCGATGCGGTCTTTCCGGGCTTGTCCACCCAGCTGGCTTGGGCCCAGAAACGCATCACCATCCGGTAGCCTGCAGTCATCGTGGTTGTCGTGATGAAGGCGAGCGGGAGCAGTGTGACGGCGGCGTATTTTGCTCGGCCTGAATTAAAGAGGATCGAGGTGACGACGCACATCGCGACCACTGCGAGTAATTGGTTTGCGATTCCAAACATGGGCCAAATCGTGCTGATGTCACCGGAGGAAAGTAAATACGCCCAGCCGAAAACGATGACGGATGTCGAAAAAATCGTGCCGGGCCACCAATCGACTTTGCCGAATTTGGGATTGAATTTGCCCATGACTTCCTGGACGAGGAAGCGCCCGATGCGTGTGCCGGTGTCGATGGTGGTCAGGATGAAAAGCGCTTCGAACATGATCGCGAAGTGGTACCAGTATTTGATCAGACCGCCGAAGAACGAGAGGCCTGCGAAGATTTTGCTCATGCCGACTGCGAGTGTTACGGCTCCGCCAGTTCGACCGCGCAGGTTCTCGCCGACTTGCGTTTCGACGACTTGCAAATTGTCCACATCGCCTGCGATTTCGCGCAGCTTTTCAGACTTCGCGGCGAGCACGACTTGATTCGCCATCGGCACTTGAATCGCGTAATAATCTCCCGGTGACAAGCTTGACGCTGCGATCAAGGCGACGATTCCGACGAGACCTTCCATAAGCATCGCGCCGTAACCGATCATGCGCGCATCGCCTTCTTTGTTGACCATTTTTGGCGTCGTTCCGCTGGAGACCAACGCGTGGAATCCGGAGATCGCGCCGCACATGACGGTGATGAATAAGAAGGGGAATATTTGACCTGGGAAATTCGGGCCGCCACCTTCTTTCCATAACGTGGTGTCGCTGCCCCAATCGACGAATGCGGGCATTTCGAGTTTCGGATTGACGATCACCACCCCGGCGATCAACGCGCCGATGGTGCCGATTTTTAAATAGCTCGACAAATAATCGCGCGGGCAGAGCAGCAGCCAGACGGGGAGAACCGACGCGACGAATCCGTAGATCGCCATCGCCAACACTACTTCGTTTTTACTCAAATCCAAAATCGATCCCAGCTTTGTGCCGGGAACGTATGAACCGATCTGCACACAGGCGAGCATCAGCACGACGCCGAGGACGGAGGCTTCGACGATTTTGTGTTTGGAATTTTTGCGCAGAACATACATCCACAAGCCCATCAAAAGAGCGATTGGAATTGATGTGCCGATGGTGAAAACGCCCCAGGAACTTCCAGGCACGATCAATTGAGCTTTGTTGTCGAACACGATGGCGTCACCTGCACGCGCGTCGACGAGCTTTTTGATGTCGCTGGACGGCGAACCGTCGGCACTTTTTGAAATCAAAAACTGAGCGTGTGAAAGTGGGAATGGCTTGGGCTGGCTGGTGCCGACTGAGACGTACAAAATTGAGCCTTTGGGAATTTCGATTTTGTCGCTGGTGCCTGTCGGTGCTTTTTCGGAGAGGACCATCTTGCTGCCTTTCGGCACATCGACTTCTTCACCACCGAGTGCTTTGACGACCGCGCTGCCGAGGCCGGCGAGAGCGACGACGATGATAAATAAAATCGCCGCGATGCTGGCACCGCCACTCAGTGGGCCGATTTCGGCTTTGGCCATTTGCGCGAGGCTTTTGCCTTTGTGACGCAACGATGCAGCGAGAATCAAGAAGTCTTGAACGGCTCCGGCCAAACAAACGCCGACGAGCAGCCAGATCAATCCGGGCGCGTAACCGAATTGCGCGGCTAGCACGGGTCCGATCAGCGGACCGGCTCCGGAGATCGCGGCGAAGTGGTGTCCGAAGAGGACCCATTTATTGGTCGGATGATAGTTCTGTCCGTCGTTGAGTTCGTGCGCGGGCGTGCAGCGTGAGTCGTCCAACGCGGCGACTTTCGCGGCGAGAAACGCGCTGTAGTAACGATACGCAATCGCGAGAACACAGAGGACAACGATCATAATGGGAAGTGCGTGCATGAAATAAATCCTGTTCGAACACATGAGATGAGAATCGAATACAAAAACCTGGCGACTAACTCTTGCTTAATCGTTTCACTTCCTGGCCGGACATCAAATCGTGTGCTTCGGCGAGGCAATCTTTGATGATGTTTTTAAATGGCGAATCTTTCAACGATGCGTTGAAATCGAGGCCGTCGAGTGCGTTCGCACGGTTGCCGGGGAACCAGTGGTCGGCGTTTCCGAGCAGATTGTAGCGCATTTTGCCGTACTCGATCATGTCGAACGTTTTGACGAAATTTCTCAGGCGGAGGATTTCGAAGACGTTCACGTCGCCGGGAATTGCGTCCCATTCCGGGATGCCTTTGTGCCAGGAATTCATCCACTCAGAACCCATCACGTTTTCGAGTTCTTTATTCAAACGCGTTTCGATGGGGCCGACTACGGAGCGTGTGTCGAATCCCGGCGCGAGCAGCGGCAGCGCTTTCATGTGCTCGTCGAAATCGGACGGGCGCGCGGCGCCGAGGCTGAGCGTGTGGATTTGCGGATTCGAGAGGCACCAGGCGTCGTTGAAGACCATTGGCGACAGCGGCGCGGTGAAGTCGACGAGTTTTTTGCTGGGAGCGTAGAGCTTGCCGCCTTTATCGCTGGGGCTGATGATGAAGACGCCCATGTCCAGTTTCGTCGCGAGTTCGACGGCGGGCGCGTTGAATTGATTGACGAAATACCAATGCAGATTGATGTATTCGAAACGACCGTCTTTGAGCGTGTCGAGCATCGTTTGCAGGCCACTGTGCGTCGAGAAACCGACGTGGCGGACGCGGCCCTGTTCCTTCAATTTCATGGCTGCTTCCATGCACCCGCCTGGGCGGATGGTCTGATGGAGCAACTCGTTGTTGTTGATGCCGTGAATGCCGAGAAGGTCGACGTAATCGAGTTTCAACAGGCGCATGGACTTCTCGAAATTTTCGAGGAAATCCGCGACGTTGGGCGCGGGAGCGACTTTGGTTTGGACGATGATTTTGTCCCGGGGCAATTGGGGCAGGACGTGGCCGAGTTGCTCTTCGCTGGTGCCGTAGCCTCGCGCGGTTTCGATGTGATTGATGCCGAGTTCAATCGCGCGGTGGATGGTGGCTTCGAGATTGTTTTGGTTGTCGGAGGTGAAGCGATCTTGGTCATTCCAAGACTGCTGATAGCGCATTCCGCCGCACGAAAAGACGGGGATTTGCAGTTCGGTTTTACCAAAGCGGCGGTAGAGCATTGGGTTGATTTCCTGAGTGTGATTGAGATATCATTCTAGCGGCGGCAGTTGCTTTTCGCTACTGCGTGTGAAACAATTGAGGTATCAAAATTTGAAAAGGAAATGCCATGCGATTGTTGCGATGCGATGGGAAAATCAATTCAGTTTGGAATCTGTTTGTTGGCTCACTAATGGTGTTCGCGGCGCTGGTGTGGCTGTTGCTTTCGTCTGATAAAAAGCCTTCGAGCGCGACGAATCCTGATGCGGGCGGTGGCCCGCTCGAGCCTCTGATTGTCTATTGCGCTCCGGCGGTCAAGGCTCCGATCGAAGCGATTGCGCGTGAGTATGAGCGCGAATTCAAGCGTCAGATTCAATTGCAGTATGGACCGTCGCAGACGCTATTGACTCAGGCTGAAATCGCGAAGCGGGGGGATGTGTTTGTGCCGGCGGATGACAGCTTCAACGACATTGGGCGAACGAAGAATCTCATTGCTGAAGCGATTCCATTGGTTCGGATGCAGGCGGTGTTGCTTGTGAAAAAGGGTAATCCGGCGGGGATTAAGAGCGTTGCGGATTTGGCTCGACCGACTGTGAAAGTCGCGCTTGGAGGAGACGCGTCTGCGATTGGAAAATTGACCCGCCAGAGTTTTGAGAAACTAAACCAATGGGATGCGCTGTCGAAGAAGGTTGTGTTTAAGATCACAGTGAGCGATGTGGCGAATGATGTGAAACTGGGGTCGGTTGATGCTGGGATCGTGTGGAATTCGATGCTCCCAATGTACGAGACTCTCGAAGGCGTCGAGGCTCCGGAACTCACAGCGGTGACCGCGAAAGTGTCGGCGGCGTTATTGCGTTCGGCAAAGAATCCGACAGCGGCATTGCATTTCATGCGCTATGTATCGGCTCGCGACAAGGGACTTACGGAATTTAGGAAGAGCGGGTTCGAGGTGGAAGAGGGCGATGTGTGGAGCGACGTGCCGGAACTCAAATTCTTTGCCGGGGCGATGCTGAGGCCGGCGATTGAGACGACGATTAAGGAGTTTGAAACGCGCGAAAGCGTGAAGGTCACGCGTGTCTACAACGGGTGCGGAATTCTTGTGTCTCAGATGCGTGCGTTAAAAGGGGCGGGGCTTCCGGATGCGTATTTTGCGTGCGACACATCGTTCATGAAACAGGTCGCTGATTTGTTTTTAGACTCAGAAGATGTTTCGCAGAACCAGCTCGTGATCCTGGTGAAGAAGGGTAATCCGCATGGCATCGCTGAATTAAAGGACCTTGGCAAAGCGGGATTGAAACTCGGAGTCGGGCATGAAAAGCAGTGTGCGCTGGGAGCGTTGACTGCGGTCACGTTTAAGACGAGCGGCGTGTTTGATGGTGTGATGAAGAATGTGAAAGTGCAATCTGCAACGGGCGATTTATTGGTCAATCAATTGTTGACCGGATCGCTCGATGCGGTTGTCGCTTATGTCAGTAATGCAGCGGCAGCGGGTGACAAATTGGATGCGGTCAAGATCGACATTCCGTGCGCGATTGCTGTGCAGCCGATGGCGTTGAGCAAAGAATCTGCGAATAAGCGGTTGGCCGGAAGACTGCTGGATGCGTTGCGTTCTGCGGAATCGCGCGAGCGGTTTGAAGCGCAGGGGTTTAAGTGGACGACACAATAGCGTTCAGAAGCGGCAGGATTACCGCCGCTCCTGAATGGGGTGTTACCGTACCAACGGGCAGCGAACAAGATGTCCGGGCGCACCTTGTTGTTCGAGGACGGGCATGGATTCGGTGCATGACTTTTGAGCGATGGGGCAGCGCGGGGCGAAGG
>JBAXUS010000182.1:0-12899 GCA_037129555.1 Planctomycetota bacterium | reverse complement strand
CCGTTAATTGGTATCGGCTATTGCTTCGGAATTAATTAATAAAGATCGGTATTACAGTGCTGTAAACGGGCGGCTTGATTTCAAACGTCCCGGCCACGATGCGCTAATTCTCAATGGGACGGTGCCGCTTGCGAACGATTTTTTGCCGGCGGGGCAGACGCTTGCTGTCGATTTCGGCGGAGTCAGTGCGATGTTTGTGCTCGACGCCAAAGGCAACGCATTGACGAGCCAGGGCCGAGTTGGAGTGAAAGTCAAACCGGGGCAGCCTGCTCGATTTACGATCAAATTGAACGGCGCTTTCGCGGCGTCGTGGAGTGATGAGGGCGTCGATCCCAACTCGAGCGCGAAGAATCAACCCGTGAGTTTTGCCGTCACGCTGACTGTTGGCGCGGCGGCTTTTATGAAGCAGATACCGGTGACGTATTCGGCGCGGGCGGGCGCGTCGGGGGCGTTTCGATTCGCGAAATAACAATCCTCGATCAAACCGCTACGGCTCCTACTGCGGTTTGATCGTCGTGGCTGCGCCGGATTTGAATTGAGTGGCTTTGTAGAGCGTGTTCACCATCCCGGTGAATGTTGTTGTACCCACCGAAATGTTGACGCGAACCGGAACGGTTGTCAGGGGCGGCGTTGTGGGCGTCGTGATGTTTGAAAATCCGGCGCGACCGATTTCTTCTCGCAACGTTCCTTTGCAGGCGAAGGCGAACGTGACGGGTTTGGCTCCGGCGAGAGAGATGCCTTTTAATCCCAGCGAGAACGAACTGAGCGGTCCGGACGGCGGCGTTTCAGGCGTGAATCCGAACACGTCTGTCGGCGGGACCACTACTGTCTTCACGGGCTTGACGAATTTTCCAAGAACACTCAATTGTGTGCGAACGTGCAGATCGACGACATCCACACGCAGCGGAAGATTCGCTGCGTTGATTCCGGCGGGAAGTGCGAGCGCAGCTTTGATCGCCACGGAATCGCCGTTCGTCACCAGATCTCCGGTGGTCTTGTTGATCGCGAAATTTAATTTGGCTGAGAAGCTCAACAGTGCCGGATTGATGTCGATGGCTTGGACGATCTGACGGATGCGGTTGTTGCTTGGGTCAGCGAACACGAGATTGGTGCCGTTGAGGATCATGCGCCCGGGAAAGTTGACTTGAGCGTTGACTGCCAAGTCCCCGTCTCCGCTGCAACCCGCCACGCCCGTTCCGGCGATGCTGGTGATGATGTTGGTGCCGATGTTGATTGCTCGGATGCGCTGGTTGTTGCTGTCTGCAATGTAGATGCGTGTGGCATCCACAGCCACGCCGAGAGGCGTGTCGAGATTTGACTGATCCGCAGGACCGCCGTCGCCGAAGTCAGGCGGTACGTTGCTGCCTTGTCCGGCGATGGTCGAGACGATCAATCCCGGCGGGACACCGATCTTTCGGATCAGATTGTTGCCCGTGTCGGCGATGAACAATTCGCCGATGGCGTTGAGCGCCAATCCACTGGGAGCGAAAAGAGAGGCTTTCGAGGCGCCGAGACCGTCGCCGAGAGGATTATTGGCGGTATCGACGGGGTTGGAGCCTGCGAACGGCGTGACGGCTTTGTTGAGATCGACGGTTTCCACTTCATCGTCGTGCGCGACATACAGTACGCCGGAGGGAGCTGCAACAACGCAGACAGGTGCATTCACCTGAGCGTAGGTCGTGATGATGTTTGTTGCCAAATTCACAGCACGAATCAGATCGTTACCGGTGTCGGCAATGTAGAGAGTGGTTCCGAAAACGCAGATATCCGCAGGTCCGTTCAAACTGGCGAGGATCGCCAGGCCGCCGTCGCCCAAACCATTGGCCGAACCGTCGCCTGCGAAGGTTGTGACAATGCCTGCCGGAGTAATGCGACGGACGGCGTTGTCGGAACGATCAGCGATGTACATATTTCCTGCGGCGTCGAAGGCTGTGCCCGAGGGCGCTGCGAGCACGGCATGCTGGTACGGGCCACGATCACCGATGAATCCGTTCAACCCTGTTCCGGCGATGGTATCGATGAAACCGGTGGCTTGATCCACGCGCCGCAAGCGTCGATTGCCGACGTCCAGGATGAAAATGTTTCCAGTAGAATCGATTGCGATATCGCGCGGATTACTCATCGCCGCGCCCGTCGCCGGTCCCAAGTCGCCCGAGAAATTATTGCTGCCGTTTCCCGCGATGGTCAGAATGTTCCCCGACACATCGTTGACGAATTTACGAATGCGGTTCGCCCCGACGCACGTGATCAGCAGATTGTTCGTACTGTCGAATTGAAGTCCGCCGAGCGAACCGATCTGAGCGCTAATCGCCGGACCTCCGTCACCGTTAAATCCAGTGGTGCCGCCAGAGCCTGTTCCTACAACGGTCGTGACGGTTGCGGCTGACGTAAGTTTCCGAACGCGGCGGTTGCCGCTATCGGCGATGTAGATCGAGCCGGCTGGATCGATCGCGATTCCGGTTGGGGAGTTGAAACGAGCTGTCGTGGTGGCCCCACCGACAGCGCCGTCCCCGGCGAATGAGGCTGAGCCTGCACTGCCTGCAATCGTGGCGATGGTGCCGCCGAGCGTGAATTTTCGGATGCAGGCGTTGCCTGTATCGCAGACGATAATCGCACCTGACGAGTCTACAACCAAATCGCCCAACGTACTGAACGAGGCTTGAAGCGCCGGGCCGCCGTCACCCAAGGGGACGAGCGGATTGTTATTCGTGCTCGAACCGACACCTGCGACTGTTGTGATGATGCTGGATAAGACGTCAATGCGACGAATGGCAAAATTACCGCGATCACAGAAGTAAAGGTTGCCGGCTGTGTCGAACGCGATGCCGCCGGGCGTATCCAGTCCTGCCGAAGTCGCTGGAAATCCGTCGCCGTTATAGGCCTTCGTACCGTTGCCTGCGATGATTGTAATTGTTCCGAAAGTGGGTTCTATTTTTAAAATTTGGTGATGGTTCGCGTCTGCAAAATAAATCTCGCCGATCGGTGAAATTGCGATTCCCTGAGACGTATTCAGTGCGAGATTTGTTTCGTCCGGTTTGTATCCTGCGACGCTGCCGCCGCCCGCAAGGGTCTGTATGATTTCGGTGGAAAAGGCAGACGATACAAGAGTGGCGATCAGGATGAAGGAGAGTAGGAGCAAGCGATTCATGGGCGAGCCTTTATAAGGAGGAAGGCCAGACTGTACGGGCAGACGTAGGTTGCCGTCAAGCTACGGTTTCAAAGGGAGCGAATCGTGGCCATCGGTATTGTGAGTGTATTAATGTGCGAACTGATTAATACACTTCGTCGTGTGTACCGATGGTAACCAGCACTAGTTCCTGTTCTTTGGTTTGTTCATTTCTTTTAGAACGTCGTCGATCGAACCACACAGCATCGTACCGTTTTTGTATTCAGTTTCCGCGTTGGCGATGGATTGACTGAGTGGTGTCGTACTCACTTTCATTTCCCGCTTTAAGTAAATATCCAACACACGCCTACGGTCACGCGCAGGCAGCGAATCCATCACATCAAGCGCGTACTGTACACGACCAGACTTTTGCCGATCTGGCCTTACTCGCATTTCAGCCGCAGGCTTGGAAAGTATCTTTCCCATTCGCTTCGCCTTTCTGCAGTTTCTGTGATTACAAATTCTCCCCGCAATGTCGATTGCGCGGAGAGATGCCCAAAATGAAGTGCGATGAAACTATCGCAACCCATGTCGAAATTCAACGAGTTCCTATTATCGCGCCTGCATCTTGTACGTCTTGGATACCAATTTCGCCGGGATTGCAACCGTGTACGTTTTGGCAGCGGCGTCGGCACTGAGATTGATGAAATGGCCTTCACATTTGGCGTCGAGGTTGGCGATGAATTCATCGGGCGTATTGTTCTCGGAATCTTTGCGCAGGTTCTTGTGGATTTGGAAGACCGCTTGGATCGACGGCGTGGCTTTCAGCGTGGCGCAGGTTTCGGCACCGCAGCCTTTTGTCGTGCCATTGGACATGATCGCAACAGAGGGCTTGAGTGATGAAACAACGAGCGGGTTGTTGCTGATGTCAAGACCGTGGTGGGTGACTTGGTAGACATCGACGGTGCCGACGAGGTTCACGGGACAGACTAACTTTTCTTCGACATTCCAAGTCAGATCGCCTGCCGAGAAGAAACGGAAATCGCCGAATGAGAGCAGCACCACGACGCTGTTGGCGTTGTCGGATTTGTCTTCGGCTTTACGTTTTGCCCCGGCGCAAGTCGGACAGGGTACGGCGTCTTTGGGCGGGGCCATGAAGGTTTGGCGGGTGCCGATGCACTTGATAGAGATGGGCGCTAAGCCGTCAACTTGTTTGAGCGGGAGTTCGTCGCCCGGATTGATCACGGCGCGTTTGTCCGTGGGGAAAAGTTTGTATTTGTCGCTGGGCTTTTCGGTGCCGCCTTCGAAGACACCATTGTCATAGACGGTCTTGATCGGAATCATGCCGGCGAGTTCAGCGGCTCCACCGAAATGGTCGATGTGGTAGTGCGTCGTAATCAGAAAGTCGATTTGCTTGAGGTGCGCGGCTTTGTCGGCGATGTCGAAGATGCGTTTGGCGTCGCGTCCGCCGGGGTTGCCGGTGTCGATCAGGATCGATTCGCCCGCTGGCGTGACGATCAGCGTCGCCGCTCCGCCTTCCACATCGGTCCAATAAATTTCAAGCTTTTGAGCGGCACGAACTGTGAACGATACGAGTGCCAGACAGATCAGTGCGGGAATCAAACGGCTCGACATGGAATGCAATCTCCTGATGGGTAAGATTGCATACACCGGATGGATTTGTTTCGGGTTTCGAGTTTTGGGTTTCGCGTTGAAATTCGCGCGAAACCCTGAGGATCATGTGCAACTATTTCAGCGTGGTGGGCGGGAGCACTTCGATGGGGAATTTCTTTGTGGAGCCGACGCCTTCGTCGTTTCGAACGGTGACTTCGAATTCGTAATTACCAGGCTGTTTGGCGACGAAAAAGGTTTGGCTGATCCATTTGCCGTCGAGGTATTTGGAGGCGGCAGGGTCAGCGATTTCGACTGGGGTGCCTTTCAATTGACGCCATTGGAACGTCAGTTTTCCGCCGTAAGGATCGGATGCTTTGACGAACAAACGGACGCCACCACTCGGTAGTTCCAACTTGTCGGTCAACACGGGAGGATCGGACGGGATGGTTTTGATGTTGCCCGTGAGAGGCTCATCGGGTTTGGGCGGCGCGGGCGATGGAGTGACGGGATCTGGAATTCTCCCGGCCAACTTGGCGGCTTCGATCCGCGCCTCCTCCTCCATTTTCTTCTTCGATTTCTCCTGGGCCGCAATCTTGGCGTCCTCAACTATTTTCTTCAACGCGTTCTTCTCTTCTTTTTCGCGCTCCAGTTCGCGTTCGTTGTCCAGACGGCGTTGGCGCTCTTCGGCGACGCGTTTGGCGTTGGCCTCGCTCAGCGCTTTTTGCGCTTCAGCATCACGGGCCATGGCATCCAGCAGTGCGCGCTTTTCGGCTTCAATCCGTTTGGCAGCTTCCTCGGCGAGGACTTTTTGGCGCACTAATTCTTCTTCGCGCGCGATCTGGATCTTAATGTCTTGCTGCACTTTCTTTTCGGCTTCTTTCTTCGACTGAGTGTATTGAGCACTCTCATCCACCGTTTGCTTTTTGCGTTGAACGGCAAGCCAATCCAGCCCGACCCATGCCCCGCCCGCCAGCGCTCCGACAAATAACAAACTAGCCAACGCCGTCACCAAACCGGAACTGCTTTTGGATCCGGACGCCGCCGACTTAAACGCGTTCATGGCGGCAGCGCGCCTTTTAGCGATCGTGCTTTCTGTTTCGGGCGTTGAGGAAGTCGGTGCGGACGACGGAGTGGGTTCATCCGAGGTGAGGCGGGTGGTTTCCTCTTTCTTCTTTCGAATGCTTGAACCAGTGGGCTTCAGCTGCGTTTCGATTTTTCGGAGCTGTTCGTCCTCGCGGCGCTTCTCACGTTCAGCCTGCTGAATTTCTTCGCCGAGTCGTTTGATGCGAACCTGGCGGCGGTATTCTTGGGCGATGCGTGCCGACGCGGCTTCACCTCCGTCATCGTCTTCAGCTGGCGTAATGCCACTCTTGCCGTCAATGAGAGGACTGGATTCAAAGCCCGAAACGTCAGTGATGTTCTGCCCTAATTTCAGGAATGCGGTATTGGCTTCGACGCGACCGCCGACGGATGAGGGGTCAGGCACGTATTGGCGACCAGACGGCGCAACACCCGCCGCATTACGACCGCTATCCAACGCCGCTTGGCGTGACGAATCTGCATTAGTCGTTAGGTTCGGATCGGAATTCTGATACTCTTCCATAACGCTCTCCCGCTAAACGAAATCACACATATACTATATCACTCTTTTTGATGTGGATTCGTTTTTTTAAGAAAAAAGAAGGTGCAGATTAGAAACATGTGCGTCAATTTCGTCGGTCGTTTAATCGTGTATCATATGGGCGATAACTGAATCAATCGGCGGTTTAAAAATGCGGTCGTGTGTGAGACGAAAACGATGAAGCGATGGCTTTGGATCAGTTTAATTGCGAGTGTTTTTCTGGGAGCGTTGGCGTTGCTGCTTCGCCAACCGTCATCGAACGGTGGACGGATGGTGGTTGTATACAGTTCGGTTGATTCAGAATTCGCGATTCCGATGTTCGAGGCGTTTACACGCGAGACAGGGATTGCGGTTGTGTTTCGTCCGGATGGAGAAGAAACGAAGACGACCGGGCTGGCGTTTCGCTTGGAGAAAATGAAGGATCGACCCGACGGTGATGTGTTCTGGAATTCGGAGCAATCGTTGACGCTGGTGCTTGCGCGAAAGGGTGTGTTCGAGGGGTACCGCTCGCCCAGCGCGGCGGGTATTCCGGATGAATTCAAAGATCCGGCGGGCTTGTGGACGGGCTTCGCTAGGCGGGCGCGAGTGGTCATGTACTCCAACCGAGTCAAGCCAGAAGATGTTCCGAAGACGCTCGAGGATTTTGCGCATCCGCGATGGAAGGGGCGGTTTGCGATCGCAAAGCCGCTGTACGGAACGACGCTGAGTCACCTGGCGGCGTTGACACTGGAGATCGGCGAGGCGAAAGCGTTCGCGCTTTTTCGGTCATGGCGTGCGAACGGATTGATTCTGGCACAGAGCAACGGCGATGTCGCGGAACGGGTTTCGAACGGCGATGCGGATGTAGGCCTCACAGACAGCGACGATGCTTTCTCAGCGATAGATCGAAAGAAGCCGGTGAATTTTGCGGTGGTGGATCAAACCGCCGAGTGGCACGGATCGTTCCTGATTCCGAACACGGTCGCGATGCTGAAGAAGTGTCCACATCCTGCCGAAGCAAAGGCGTTCATCGATTGGCTACTTCGTCCGGAGACGGAGAAACGACTGGCCGAAAATGGCGCTCGACAGATTCCGGTGCGCGATGTCGGAGCGACGATGGCG
The DNA here is from genome assembly GCA_037129555.1 of Planctomycetota bacterium. Lineage (GTDB taxonomy): Bacteria > Planctomycetota > SZUA-567 > H5-PLA8 > H5-PLA8 > JANXLS01. Next base: position 5,457 of record JBAXUS010000182.1, on the reverse strand, counting down.
TCTCCGTTAGATGCCGTGAAGCTTGCTCCGGTACATGTGAATGGCGAGCTACTAGCACAGGATGTTTTGGAGTTGGGCGCGCGGATCACTAAAATTCTTTCGGGCGAAGAGCAGTAGTTTTTTGAGCATGGAAAGTGGAGAGGATGCGCGACACGACTCGGCGGGACTCAGCGCTTCAGATTGCTCTGGCGCTGCTTTTGGCGGCTCCGCTCATGGCTGCTTTTATTGGCGGCGGACCGGTTGAATTGGACGCGCTGACGTGGGCGCGGATCGGCGTGCTGGCTCGAGCGTTTGGCCGTAGTGTCCAACTGGGCGTGACCAGCGCGGGTGTAGCAGCTTTGCTTGGAATTCCTGCGGCGTGGCTGCTGGCGTCGCGGCGGGTGTCGGTGTTGCTGATTGCACTGTTTGTGTTGCCGCTCGCGTTGCCCGCGCCAGTGGCGGTGAGCGGGTGGGTGAGGTTGTTGGCTCCGAGCGCGGCATCGAGTTTCGCGCTGCAAAATCCCGGCACGGCCCACTCATTTTTGTTCAGCGTATACGGAGCCGGGATAGTGCTGGGTTTCGGATTGTGGCCAGTCGTGGCCCTACATGTTTGGCCGGGATTTGCCCGCGCGCGGGATGCGTCATATGACGCAGCGCGACTGTACGCACCGCCTTCACGCGCATTTTTTCAGACCATCTTACCTCGTTGCCGAGGCGAGATTTTAGCGGGGCTGAGCCTGGTGTTTCTACTGGCCTCGAACGATTTCGCGACCTCGTCGCTGCTGCTAGTCAATACGCTACCAGTCGAAGTTCACGATCAGGCAGCGCTCGGGAAATATTCTGTCGCGGCGTGGACGTCGCTGCCGTTGATTATGATGGCAGCTTTGGTGTGCGTGTTGATGACGCAGCCATCAAACGACTCCCAAGCTTCTATCGGAAACGCGGCGCGTGCGCACGGACGAACAGGTCGCGGCGCGGCGATTGTGCTTGTGCTGGGACTCGTGTTTGGATTTTTGATTCCGATGCTGTCGTGTATGCACGGAGTTTTATCGAGCGGGAAAGCGCTGTCGGTATCGTTTGACGCGGGCGCAGAATCGCTGGGATTGAGCGCACGACTGGCAGCGGCGGCGGTGTTGATTGCCGTTGGAATGGCTGCGGCGCGGATTGTGTTCTGGCCCGAAACGCGCGCGCATGCGGTGACATCGGCGGGGCTATTTTTACTGGCGATTCCGGGAACGTTTTTAGGCGTCGCCTTGTTTTCGTTGCAGCTTGACGCGACGTCAATCCTCTCTGGATTGCAGCAACCTCTGGCGTGGATGGCCGCTGGGCTGGCGTTGCGCTTTTTATATGTGCCATTGAGATTGGCGGACGAAGCGGTGGCGTCGATTGATCCATCGATTCTTGAAAGCGCCGCGTTATTGGGACACGGACGAACATCGAAAGCGATGGGTGTCGTATTACCGCTGTCGTCCGGGCATCTTGCGGCAGCAGCAGCGTTAGTTTTCGCGCTGGTGCTGGGCGAGGTTCCGGTAGCGTCGATCCTCGCCCCACCGGGAGCCGCGCCGGCGACGATCTGGCTTTTTGGGCAGCAGCACATGGGCTACGACGAATCAGTCTTTGCGCTGAGTCTGCTGTTGGGAGTGACCACTGCGGTCGTAATCGCGCTAGGAGCGTGGCTAGGAAAACGGGCTGTGCTGTGAGTGAAATGTAACTGCTTTAAGTCGTATAGCCAGGATGGGAATCGAACCCACACTCGGGGGATTTTAAGTTCTCCCAATATCTATGAGAGAATTTTTAACTGAAGAACGTTTGAAGAACGTTTTCTGAAGAACGCCAAATTAGGTTGTACAAAATCTTATATCTTTCCAATTTTGACCCCTCACTCCATGCATTTCAAATCCCCGTTCGTGTGCCCATTCTAATCAAACCTACACCACCCGCCACACCCACTCGGTCACAAAAGTTTCAACAACGCGTCAACGAGAAAGAACGCGCGCTGACGTTCTTGCTCTTCATCGCCGGAATAGTGGCGACTCGTGCCGGAACTGAATTCTTCTCTCCGCCAAGCAGTTGGACTTGAACCGTAATTTCTGTATGAAATACAGTTCATAAATCAGTACGTTTCATGCAGGTATAAGCAGTTTGAGAGATCAAAACTGAAGAACTCTAAGTGAACCCTAACAAATCCTGTGGGTATGGCGTGTTTACATCCCCCAGGCGGACTGCTATACGAGCGTCAGTTGTGTTGTCGCGTGATGACTTCAACCGCTCGATCCGCTCGATGGAGAAGAGTCCCGACAGTTTTGTAAGGGTGCGTCCATCCATAACCCTAGTTTCATCACGTGATGAAACTGGGTATTGGTGAACGAATGAGTCTCGCAAAAATTTGACGCGGTCACTCGGCCCGCCGTACTGGCAACATTAAGAGCTGTCCCACCATTTCCGACGGTAAAACGTTTATATCCCGAGAGCGTTTCAGACGATTCCGGCACCACGGGAGCGCCGTATTTCGTTCAACTTCCTGACCTACAGATTGACGGGGCGTTGAACTCCGAACCATTCCCATGCGCTTTAGACTTTTCCTTGAGAAGCATCAATAACGTGTATCCATAGGACACTATTGACTTGTATTGATAAGGCATTATAAACGTGTCATGGCAACGCCACACGAAAAACTGGCCGATTCGCTGGCCGTGCTTCAAACGCTTCAAGCGAGCGGCCGGCGCGTGTTTCAGTCGAAAGAAATCAGCCGCGTTCATCGTGAACGTCTGCTGCGCAACGGCTTCGTCCAAGCGGTTATGAGAGGATGGTTGATCTCATCAAGCCCAAGCGCGGGTGAGGGCGAAAGCACGCCGTGGTACGCGTCGTTTTGGGAATTCTGCGCTCGCTACAGCAATGATCGCTTCGGCGACAAGTGGCATCTCTCGCCGGAGCAATCGCTCTTGCTTCATGCCGAGAACACTGTCATTCCGACCCAGGCCATCGTTTACGCCACCCAAGGAACGGGTAACCTCATAAAACTGCTGTTCGGCACGTCGCTCTATGACCTGAAACAGTCGAAGCTGCCCGCGCCCGCCGATGTGACCGTACACAACGGCTTGCGTCTTTATTCGCCCGCAGCAGCATTTGTAAAAGTTCCCGAAGCCTTCTTCAAACGATACCCCATCGAATCACAGGTCGCACTCGCGAGCATTCGCGATTCGTCCGAAGTTCTGAGGCGCTTACTTGATGGCGGGCACTCGGTGATTGCCGGCAGACTCGCCGGCGCATTCCGTCGCATCGGCCGCGCCGAACTCACCAATGAAATAACCACGACGATGAAAGCCGCTGGTTACGTCGTCTCGGAGACCGATCCTTTCACGTCTCAACAAACATTTGGGTTGATCAGCCCAACGGCAACGCCCATCGTCGGTCGCATTCAGACGATGTGGAAGACGATGCGAGAAACCATCATAGAGATTTTTCCGAAGTCGCCGGGACTGCCGAAGAATCAGAATAAGTATCTGAAGTCGGTTGACGAAATTTACGTAAATGATGCGTACCATTCGTTGTCTATCGAAGGCTACAGCGTCACGCCCGAGCTGATCAACAGGGTGCGCGCGGGAAACTGGGACCCTGAGCGTCACGATGATGATCGCCGAAGCCGCGACGCCCTGGCCGCACGCGGCTACTGGCAGGCCTTCCAGACCGTGAAGACGACCGTCTCCAAAATCATTTCCGGTGAAAACTCTGGCACACTGGTTCGGACAGATCACCGCGCTTGGTTTCGAGAACTCTTCCAGCCCTGCATCGCTGCCGGTCTGCTTCGACCGGGAGTGATCGCCGGCTTTCGCAACGAGGCCGTCTATCTGCGAACGTCACGATTTGTGCCACCACGTTGGGAAGCTGTTCGCGACGCGATGCCCGTGCTGTTTGATTTGATCGAACAGGAACCAGAACCCGGAGTTCGCGCCGTCCTCGCACATTGGCTCTTCGGTTACATTCATCCGTACCAGGACGGCAACGGGCGCATGGCACGCTTCTTGATGAACGCGATGCTGGCCTCGGGCGGTTATCCGTGGACAGTGATTCGCGTCACGGATCGTGACGCCTACCTGAGCGCGCTCGACCGCGCCAGTATTGATATGGACATTCGTCCGTTCGCCGCATTCATCGCAGAACGTGTACGTTGGTCTCTGGATCAAGCAAGGCAGTCAACAAAAAACGGATGATGCCCACCACTGAGGGCGCCTATTAAACCCAAGGCAACCAAATAGCCTTCCAAAAGAACTGAATTCTCTAAACACTTAGAAAAACTGCCTGAGCTAGGCCAACGGATCATCGTCAATTGGGCTTGACTCTGGCGGCCGAATAAGCAGCAGTCGCGACACTTCGCGCCAAGACAGGTTTTCGTCAATCCATCGTTGCCATTCTTCAGGCGTCCTCTGCGCCAGGCGACCGTGAAGAGACAGTTCCTGCTCCTGCATGTAAGCATGGCGTGAGAGGCTTCGCACGGCGCCTCGAAGTTTGCGCTCTTTCCAGAGCGCCAAATACTCATTGACATGTTCACCAAGGCGAACACGCAGCCGCAGTTCTGCGGCCGAGTCCGGGTCAACAGCACGAAGCTCGGTGAGCGCGGCCTTCAGGCGTTTGATCGCTGCGATGATGTCGTCCGACTTTTTGTCGAACGCCTTGGAAACGACGGCCGCGCTGGACTTCTTCGTAGTAGCATTTTTTGCCATGTTGATCGCCCCCCTCTCAGGACACACGCTTTCCACTAGGTCAGCGGCATCGCCTAATCACTCAAACCGATGCAAGACCCTCGTCAACAACGCTCTGCCAATGCGTTTGATAGATCGACTGTCTGTATTGAAACGCTTCGCGTCCGCCTTCCATAATATCCGTGATGTATCGAGCGACCTGCGGTGAGTCAAGATTTCCAACAGCAACAATGCTGGTAAGATCGCGACCACTTGCCTGCAACACGACACATTGCTCGGCATCACCCAGAACGGGTAGGTTCGGATTATGAGTCGCAATTATTACCTGGCGGCGAAGTTTCATGCTGGCAAGGATGTTGACGATAACTTGCCGAATAAGCCGATTGTCAAGATTTTCCTCGGGTTGATCAATGACAAGCGGATATTCACCCGAGAGCAGAAGTAACGGTAAGATCGCACTGCAGCGTTGTCCCGGCGATAATTCTTGGAGTGGACGCGCTGCGCTTTTCGGATCGGAAGGGCGATCATTTAGGCGCAGCTCTGGAACGTCATCAAGTACCACTTCGTCGAGCGCAAGAACTTGATCAACACATAAAGTGGTTGAACTCGAAGTGAATGTGACAATGCCATTTTTCAAATCAGCAGGAAGCCTTGAGACAAAGTCGTCATCCCATTGATCGAATTCATCCAACGGGATCGCTTTACGAGCACGACAATGTTCCAAAACGCGGCTCATCCGACTAACGCGTACTTCACTTTGTGCAATGCGAATATCTTC
>JBAXUS010000181.1:0-12926 GCA_037129555.1 Planctomycetota bacterium | reverse complement strand
GGATGGGCACAGAGGGACTCGAACCCCCGACCTCGTGGGTGTGATCCACGCGCTCTAACCAGCTGAGCTATGCGCCCTTAAATAACTTTACTATATTAACACAACTTCCGTCCGCGTCAAATTCAAGTCGCGCTTTTATCGAGATTCTTTGTGCTTAAAATGTCGGGCCTAATGTCCATGGGGCGAATTCTTCGTCGCCTAATCCCTGTTGCTCGCTCTTCGTTTTCTCGCCACTTGCAACAGAAACGATTTTTTCGAAGAGCCGCGCGCCGACTTCCGCCACCGCTTCTGTTCCGTCGAGAATCGTTCCAGCGTTCACGTCCATGTCATCCATCATGTGATTATATAGCGGCGTATTCGTCGCGACTTTGATGCAGGGCGACGGCTTGCATCCGTACACACTCCCCCGCCCTGTCGTGAAGACGCCGATGTTGCAGCCGCCTGCCATCAACCCCGTCATGCTCACCGGATCGTAGCCCGGCGTGTCCATGAAACAGAATCCCGGCGTCGTGATCGACTCGGCGTAATTGTAGACCGCTGCGAGCGGTGACATCCCGCCCTTCGCGACCGCGCCAAGGCTCTTTTCATAAATTGTCGTCAGCCCGCCTTCTTTGTTTCCGGGCGATGGATTATTGTCAATCGTTGCACCAAACATCTTCGCGTGATCTTCCCACCATTTGATCAAGCCGACGAGTTTTTCACCGACGTCACGCGTCATCGCGCGTCGCGTGAGCAGATGTTCAGCTCCGTAAATTTCAGGCGTTTCTGCGAGCACCGACGTTCCGCCGAAACGAACGAGTTCGTCCGACGCGACGCCCAGCGCCGGGTTCGCAGTAATGCCGCTGTTGCCGTCCGAACCTCCGCAATTCTCAGCGAGAATCAATTTGCTGACCGGCACCGATGTTCGCTTCAACGCGTTCGCTTGAGGCAGTAATTTCAGCACGGCATTGCACGCGGCGTCAACTGTTTTGCGCACTCCACCCGAGCGTTGAATCGTCATAAATTCCGGGACGATGCCGTCTGCGTTCGGGCCGTCGAGCTTTTGATTTTTAACGAGATGCTCGATTTGATTCGTCTCGCATCCGAGTCCAATCAGAACGTATCCGAAAATGTTCGGATGCCGCGCGACGCCAGCGAGCACGCGTTGCAACAAACGCAACGGCTCGTCTGGCTGAACGGCGCAGCCTCCTTTGTGCGTGAATGCGATGACGCCGTCCACGTTTGGAAAATCGCGCGCGAATGATTCCGTGCGAAAGCGCTGGGCGACGTATTGCGAGACCGACGCGGAACAATTCACACTCGAAATCACCGCGACATAATTGCGCGTCCCGGCCCGGCCATCGGCACGTGCGTAGCCTTGAAAATAGCGCATCGCATCGCTGGGATAAAAGTCAACCGCGCGAGCGTCTTCGCAGAACGCGTAGTCGCGACCGAAATCTTTGAGCTCGATATTGTGCGTGTGCAACCAGTCGCCCGTCTTGATTGCTCCGCGCGCGAAGCCGATGATTTGGCCGTACTTTTTAATCGGCGATCCCGGCGCGATGTCGTGCAACGCGATCTTGTGCCCGGGGCCGATATCGCGTGACGCGACTACGTTTCGGGTTGTTGACGTGTCGATGTACTCGACGCTTTCGCCCGCGCGAACGTAGCGTTTGAGAACGGCGACGTCATCAGTGGGTTGCAATACAAGTGCGTTAGTCATGAGTCAGGTCCGCTTCGCTTTTTTGAGGAGTCACGTGTACAAACAGAACGAGTATGACGCCGATGAACAATACTCCTGCGTCCACCATCATACCATACGTATGCGTACCATACGTATTCATGAGATACCCCTTCAACGCATTTCCGACAAAACCGCCGCCGAGATTTCCCAGCGAATTGATGAACGCGATGCCTGCCGCAGCAGCAGTACCGGTGAGGAACGACGAGGGCAGAGTCCAGAAAGGTGCGAGTGATCCGAAGATTCCAATTGCTGCCACCGACATGGCGATGAGCGTCGTTGACAAGGTTGTTGTTTGCGATGCTGCGACCAGACCCGCACATCCGATCAGCGACGTGCACACCAGAGTTGCTTTGCGGTTGCCTGTCCAATCAGCGATGCGCCCGATGATCAGCATGCCAATGATCGCAGCAATAAACGGAATGGCCGAAAGTTGTCCGACATAACCATCCGAGACTTTTGCCGCGATCGTCTCCGTCGCTTTTGCAGCTGCCGCGTATTCGTTCGTCAGCAATTTTTTTACAATTGTCGGCGTCCAATAATTGATGCCGTAGAATCCCATCATCAACGACAAATAGATGAAACTCAGCAGCCACACCCGTCCGCTTTTGAATGCGTCTGCCAAACTATGATTGTTGTGATTCCCTTTTGTAATCGCGCGCTCGTCTTGCAGATGCTTCGAAAGCCATTCGCGCTCTTCCGGAGCCAGCCACTCCGCGACTTCGGGTTTATCGGTTAAAAAAGAATAGACTGTGAATCCCAGCAAAATGGTCGGAATGCTTTCCAGCAGGAACAACCACTGCCACCCGCGCATGCCCCATACGTCGCGCATGTGCTCGATGATGTATCCGGAGAGCGGGTTGCCAATCACGCCGGACAACGCAATCGAGGTCATAAAAATCGCCCCGACATTCGCGCGGTGTTTTGCCGGAATCCAATACGTCAGATACAGCAGCATGCCGGGAAAGAAACCCGCCTCCGCCGCACCCAACAAAAAACGCAGGACATAGAAACTCCACGGCCCTTGTAAAAACACAAACGCCGCCGAGATGATCCCCCACGAAATCATGATGCGCGCAATCCACACGCGCGCGCCGTACTTCTCCATCATCATATTGCTCGGAACTTCGAAGAGAAAATACGCCGGAAAGAATAACGCCGTCCCCCAGCCATAGATGCCGTCGTCAAATTTCAGGTCGTCGAACAACTGCAATTTCGCCACGCTGATGTTGATGCGGTCCAGATAATTGAACACGTACAACACCATCATAAATGGCACCAGCCGCCATATGACTTTTGAGACTACGCGTTGTTCCATGACTTTAATATACCTGTCTGGGATGCGATACCCGGAACCGTCTACTTCGCCGCCTGCGTGACCCACACTCGGGCTAGTTCTTTGACATGAAACGCAGCGTTCGGAGCGTCCAACGTCAGTTCAAGTTTGATGAGATTTCCCTGCGCTTTGTTTTCAGTGACCGTCGCGCTCACCGGTTCAGTCGTGGCTTTGCGATCCACTCCTGCCGGAGCCAGCGTGACTTTCTGTCCGACTTTCAGTGGCTTCGCGAATTCGCCACCTTCTTGAAAGAGTGTGAGTCGCAATTCCTTCTCTTCATTTCTATCAACGTAACCCGGCAGCCCTTCCTCAACCATCCGTTTTGCATGGACGGCTTTCGCCTCGTTCTGAACTTTCATGAGGCTCGCTTCGTCCAGGAAAATATCCCAGCATAGTTGCGTTTTGCCTTTGCCGATGCCGTGCGTTTTCGTGCGGAGCTTGTCACCGATTTTGATGTCGGCGAACGTCGCCGGTTCGCCGTTCTTCCAGTAGTGCGTAGCCGCATCCGTCTCCAACACAATTCCGCGTTCGCGCAGGTAGCACTTCTTCGTCCACACTTTGCCTTCAGCAGGCGGAGTGCCTGGCGTATCGATGGCCATTTTCGCGATCATCGTCGCGCCTTCATGCGTGACCGTGTCAGCTATTTTGTATGTCGAAGCTTTGTTCCATGCAGGTGATTTCGGCAGGTCTTGGTTCCAATCGAACGATGCTTGCGAGACGGTCAGTTGGCCTTTTGCCGCATCGATGGTGTCCACGTGGAAATATTCCTTGTGGCCATTCATCATGTTCATCTGGTCTTGGATGTACGTCAGCCACACCCACTCGCCGGCTTCGTTTTCATGCAACCGAAAGATGAGCCGCTCGCCGACTTTGAAATCTCGCAAATCGCCGAACGTGGCGTGATGTAGCATTTCAGCATAGGGCAGCGCTGTGAACGTCAGGATTTCATCTGTGCCATCTTTCCGGAACTTTCCCGTGCGCGTGGCGAGGTCAACGCTGATCAGCTCGCCCCAGGGTCGGCGCATTTTGTCCGTCGGCACAGTTACTTGGCCCGGGCTTATTTTCAACACGGGTTTGGCCGGAGCGGGTGGCGCGTCGGCAGCGTTGAGCGCGAAATGCAATGAAACAAAGAGAGCAATAACGACGGCATGTCGGAGCATGGAAGCGTCCAAAAATGGAGTATCAAAAAAGCAGTTCTGTTGATTACGCCACGTTTCGGAAATTGATGTGATAAAACTAAAAATCGCAGTGAAGCGACGTGAGTGAATTTCGGATCACGACGCAGAGCGTCGTGCCACAATTTGTGAACCTATCGAAAGAGATCCGACGTTGCGTTTAGTTCTTTAAATGCTTGTCGAAAAACTCGACCGTCTCTTTCATTGTCCGATCCATTTCCTTCCCGCGCCAGCCGTGTCCCAAGTCCTTTTGAATTTCAAGTTTCTCTTCGACGCCAGCCTTCTTCAGCAGTTCATGCAAATGCTCGGACATCTTGAGCGGCACCAGCGGATCGACTGAGCCGTGGAACGTCAGGACGGGAGCGTCGTTCTTATCGATGTACGTCGCTGGTGAGGCTTTCGCGACGATTGGATTTTTCACATCCGCCGTGCCGAGAAAATTCGCGACGATGAATCGGCCTGTCGGATTCAATTCCGTCGTCCCGAGAAAATCGCCCGGTCCAAAATAATTGACGACACATTGCACTTTGCTCGATTGATCCGAACATCCGGCCTCACCTTCGCAGCCGTCTTCTTTGTTCATCAATCCCAGCATCAAGGACAAATGTCCGCCTGCCGATTCGCCCATTGCGCCGAACTTTTCAGTATTGATATGCAATTCTTTTGCGTGCGCTCGCAAATAACGCACGGCGCATTTCACGTCTTCGATTTGAGCCGGAAATTTGTACATGGGTGCGAACCGGTATTCAATCGTCGCGGCGACATAGCCTTTCTTTGCGAAGTCTTTGATCATCGTGTCGTAGCCACTTTTACTCCCCGTCGCCCACCCGCCGCCATGGATACACAGTACGCACGGGAACGGGCCATCACCGGTTGCCGGGCGTGCCAAATCGAGTTTCAATTCGACGCCGTCCACTTTGACATTGTTCTCCTCTTTGGCTTTTGTCGTGCCGTAAACGACATCTTTTTGAAAGACGACTTCTTCCGTCGCACCGAGATTCAGCAACAGGGTCAGCACCACAAAAAACAGGACGTGTTTCACGAATCAGGCTCCTCTTCGCGCCGGGATTATCGGTGCGCATGTTGTAATAGGTTAATGTGAATCCATAAAGTGAACGACAGAGTTGAACAACTGATTACGAGACGTTCGAATCATCTTTTACTTCAAGCTCATCATCCTCGTTCATGCGTTTGCTGGCATACGCCAGAATGTTGCCCGCGCTCCGCATCGGTCCTTCAGCCATGCGCCGCAGGATCATCGACCCTCCCGGACCTGCCGCGATTTGCTTCTCGCACGGTGGTAAGGTCCACGCCAAAAATAATGCGACTCCGCGCAACGCAAACGCGATCAGCATGATTCCCAAGTACACAGGAACGCTCGTCGAAACATAGGATGTTTCATGGGTCGCCGAGTTTAATAGTGCTGCGACCCACGCATAAATACGGCGGTCGGCCACGATGCTTGCGCCAAATCCAACGAAGCTCAACAGTGTCGTGAACACAGCCATGCCCACGGCCCGGCCCGCGCCTTTGCCTTTCGTATAATCGATCAGCATTGGGAACATGAACAACGTCATACCGCCGATTCCCGCCTGTTCAAACGTCGAGGCCACTGTCGCTAATGTCGTTGTCCCATGGCCGCAATTCCAATAAAAAACCGTGCACACATTTTGTAAAATCAAGCTCGCGATCACGGCTCGCCGGTGTCCTTCATAATTTGAAAAGCGCCCCCAAAAAGGACTCAATATTGCGAAGCCGATCAAGATCGAAATCGTCATGCACAGCGAAATACTGTACGGCCCCATCTGCACATGATCGCGTAAAAAATAATACACGGTCGGAGCCATGATGCAGTTCGATGCCAGCCAGAACAAATAGACGCCGCAGAGCTTTTGAAACGACGAACCTTTCAATCGTTTCAACGATTCACTCAACACACTCTCGCGCGCTTTCACACGCACCGGTTCGCGGTGTTCGACCCAAAAATACGACGCGACATCGATCAGCCCGGCGATGCTCGCGATTCCGAAAATGATCGCGTATCCGCGCATGTCGCGGTGCTGTTCAAGGTACCATCCGAAGCCCAGCCGCGCCGCCGAATTGCTTGTGAACGTGCCGACTTGCCGCAGACTCCAAAAGCGCGATTGATGCTCGGGCGGGACGAGGTCCGACATCCACGCCAGCCACGCGTTCGCGCCGATGGAATGAATGAAATAAAAGAATACGGTGCACACCGACATCCAAACGAACAGCCCGCCGTTTGGTACTTTCTCCGGCCATATAAAAGGGAGCAGTCCCATAAAGAGCCAGGTCAATCGCGCTGAACCGCAACACACAATCATCAACGCGCGACGGTGCCCCCAGCGCTCTTGAATCCACGATCCGACGACGGAACCCACGCCCGAAAGCCACAGCAATCCTGTGAACCACGGAATGCGGTCCTTCAAACTCAAATCTTCTAGAAAGAAATTAATCACGGTGCCTTGCACCACGCCGAACATCACCATGCCGATGGTGCTGCCCATAATGGTGAAGAACATGCTGCGTTTGATGGCGACCGGATCAAGTTGCCGGTGGAAGGCCTGGGATGTCCCCGATGGCGGGCTGGGCGCTTCGGCTGAAATCGCCGAAACGGTTTGCGGCGTTCCGATGGCCGGAGCGCCTTGCGATTCTGTTGCGTCCATGTCTCTCAATTTTTCCGTAGTTAAAACATGTTAATCTCAAACACGGAATGCAAAAGTGAAGGAATCATCGGATGAACATTGCGCTCAATTATTTGCATCATTGACATCCTGCACATTAAGTCAATACTATTTGAAGATCATCGCGTCGGAATAATCTCACCACGTCCGGCCATTGGATGGAAAGGAATCATGGCATGACACGCATCTTGCTGGTGGACGACCACGAAATCGTGCGGCGGGGGCTCAAGCAGCTCCTGACCGAAGTCTATCCAAATGCCGCGTTTGGTGACGCGGCCAACGTGCCTCAATTCCGGGGATTGACACTGCGACACACGTGGGACCTTGTGTTGCTTGACATCAATTTACCGGGCGGAAGCGGGCTGGAATTGCTCGCTGATCTCAAGCGCCAACATCCAAAAACTGCCGTCCTCGTTATCAGCTCCTATCCTGAGGAAGAATTTGCTGTTCGGGCATTCAAACTGGGTGCGGACGGCTATCTCACGAAATCCAGCGTCTCGGATGAAATGGTGACCGCTGTGAAAAAAGTAATGTCCGGCGGCAAATACGTCAGCTCCGCGCTCGTCGAAAAATTGGCCATCGCACTCGGTAGCCCGATGGAACAAAATCCGCACGATTCGCTTTCGCCGCGCGAATTGGAAGTACTGCGATTGGTTGCGACAGGCAAAACGATCAAAGAAATCGCGGCCGGTCTTGCACTCAGTGAAAAAACAGTGGCCACCTACCGCAGCCGCATTTCTGAAAAATTAAATTTGTCCACAAACGTGGACTTGGCGCGCTATGCACTGCAACATCATTTGGTGGAATAGGATCCCGCTCCGTGGCCGTTACGTACGTTGCGTATACGGTTGTAGTTTTAAATATACGGCCACTGGAGCGGAACGAGGGCTTGACGAGCATTAAGTTTAGGGGGCCAAACCCAATGCTTTGTGAGTGTTGAAATCACTATTCTTTCCAGCATTTCAATCACTCGTTTAACAAAATTACTTTACCCTACGCTACGACTCCATGGTATTGGGGAATACACTTAAGATCATGTCGGTAAAATTGCCTACAGCGGAATGGTCGCGACGACGCGGGTTCCTTGGGGTTCGTTGTGAAGAATCTCGATCGCTCCACCGAATTGCCTTGCCCGTTCGCGCATACCCAAGAGTCCCAAGGAGCTTGATTCGCTCACCTTCGCTGCCGACATCCCGATACCATTGTCGATGACATCCAACACCGCTTTCGTCGCGTCCGTATGGAGATGAATCTCGACGTTCGTCGCCTGAGAATGACGCGTCACATTGGTCAACGCCTCTTGGCAGATGTAGAACAATTCGTCAGACACGCCCAAAGGCAATGGAGCGCCTGACTCCTCAATCAACAATTTACAACTGATGTCCGTGCGCGCTTCAAATCGCCGTGCGCGCTGGCTGAGAGCCGCAGCCAATCCCAGTCGATCCAGCGCGCCAGGGCGCAATTCTGCTGCAATTTTTTGGACAGTAGAAATCGTCGTGTCTGTCAATTCAGACGCCGCGACCGCTCGGTCCATGATTACATTTACGATACGCGATCCAGGCAATTCAGACAGCTTCCTCTCGATCCAGCGCACGTCCATTTTGAGTCCGGTCAACAACTGCCCCAAATCATCATGAATTTCACGCGAGACCCGAGTGCGCTCTTCCTCCTGCACACGCTGCAACCGCGCCAGCAGTGCGCGCAACTGATCCTCTGATTTCTGTACATCCGCTTCATAACGTTTCCGCTCGTTGATATCCTGCTCGATGCCGTACAGTCCTATAACTTTTCCGGATTCATTCTTTTCAACACGTGCGATTGCGTGGTGCCAGGCTTCCCGTCCGTTCGACAACCGAATATGCAAATCGCATTCGAAATCTTCTCCGTATTCCACTGCACGCGCAACCAGGTATTGCAGACGTTCCGAATCCTCCGGAAAATAATACGCCATGGTTTCAACAAAATCCGGCGGTCCCAATTTTGGATCGCGCTCAAACAACTCATACAAGACGCCCGACCACTCAACTTCACCTGTTAAAATATTGAAGCGCCAATCGCCGATGCGACCGATGGACTGGGCCTCGCTTAACCGCCGCTCTTTTTCGCGCCGCGACGCTTCATAACGTTTCCGCTCGTTGATATCCTGCGCGATGCCGTACAGTCCTATAACTTTTCCGGATTCATCCTTTTCAACACGTGCGATTGTGTGGTGCCAGGCTTCCCGCCCGTTCGACAATCGAATATGCAAATCACATTCGAACTCTTCTCCGTATTCCACTGCACGCGCAACCAGGTTTTGCAGACGTTCCGAATCCTCCGGAAAATAATACGCCATGTTTTCAACAAAACCCGGCGGCCCCAATTTCGGATCGCGCTCAAACAACTCATACAAGACGTCCGACCATACAATCTCGCCGGTTACAACATCGTAGTGCCAATCGCCGATTCGACCGATGGACTGCGCCTGGCTTAAGCGCCACTTTTTTTCGCGCAGCGACGCTTCATTCTTGCGCCGAACAGTGATGTCCTGAATGGTCCCGATCATCGCGACCACTTTTCCGGCATCGTTTTTAAAATTCTGAGATATGGCTTCGAACGTGGTAAAATTGTTCAATTCCGGATTGCCGCGAAATTCAAAGTATTTCACGTCGCCGGTTTCAACCGCAGCGGCATATTGCTGAGAGAGTCCGGCCCTGTCTTTGGGATGGACATACGCTAAAAACCCGGGCATCATGATAGGGCCATCTTTCGGATCTCGCCCCATGAGTCGATACATTTCAGCCGACCAGGTCGCTTTATGTTCAACAAAATCAAGTTCCCAACTGCCGATGAGCGCCTGCGCTTGGGCGGCGGCCAATCGCGCTTCACTGTGCCGTAGCGCCGCATCTTGTTTCTGTTTTCCAATAGCGATTGCTGCAATATGAATGGCCATCTCAGCGAGCTTTCGATGTTGCGCAGTCGGCAACATCGGATTTCGATAGTAGGCTGTAAATGTTCCAAGAATCTGGCTCTTTGAATCAAAAATCGGCGACGCCCATGATGCTTGAAAACCGTGCTTCAACACCCACTCGCTGTAGCCGTTCCACAGGACGTCAGTCTTGACGTCTTCAACAAAAACAGGTTCTTGTCGGAGCGCAGCGGTGCCACTCGAATGCGCTTGTGGACCGATGGATCCGCCATTGAAAGCACGAATCATCTCGTCAGGAAGGCTCGGTGCCGCGACGTGCCACAATAGCAATCCGTCCTCATCGAGTCGGTGGATTGCGCACTGCATTTCGGGGGCCTGCGTTTCAATCACTCGCAATAATTCGGATAGCGAAATGGCCGGTGAGCTGCCAAACGTAATCAGCTCCAACACTTTCCGTTGCCCTTCAAGCAAAGCCTCGACACCTGATGAACTCGCATCACGTGGCGGTGTCTCGCAGACTGGATCTGGCCCGGAATTGCTCGAACAACTTGGCGTATTCATCGTGTCCACCCGATCCTAAAAAGTCGCTCTTTATAGATGCGATACACGCACCAACCGCTCCAGTGCAGCGTTTGCTTTTCCAGAGTCAATGCTTTCTTCAGCCGCTTTCAATCCTTCGACCCACGTCCGAGCCAGTCCGGAAATCTGAATCGCTGCTGCGGCATTCAACACGACAATGTCACGAGCTGATCCCCGCTCGCCCGCCAAAATGGCCCGGACAATTGCCGCGCTCTCAGCTGCGCCGGAGGCCAGCATGTCGCGCGGATTTCCACGTGGCACGCCCAGCTTTTCAGCATCAATCGATACGACTTTGATCACCCCATTCAAGAGCCGCGCGACCGTTGTTGGGCCGAACGTTGAAATCTCGTCGAGATGCCCCTGTCCATCCGGAGCCGTGCCGCACACCACCATCGCGGCTTCTGATCCCAGCACCTGCAAAGCCCGAGCGAATGTCTCGCACAAATCCGGGCGCGATACGCCCAGTAATTGTTTGGTTGCGCCCGCAGGATTTGAAAGCGGGCCCAGCAAATTGAACACAGTCCGCACACCCAATTCACGCCGCACTGGAGCCGCGTGTTTCATGCCGGGATGAAATGTTTGAGCAAACAAAAAACCAATCCCAGCGTCGCGCACACAGCGTTCAACTTGGGCTGGCGTCGCGTCCACATTGACACCCAATTCCTTCAACACATCCGCCGATCCTGTCGTACTGCTGACACTTCTCCCGCCATGTTTCGCAACGGGAATTCCTGCACCCGCAGCAACCAGCGCTGTCGCGGTCGAAATGTTAAACGTCCCAGCACCATCGCCGCCCGTGCCGCATGTATCCAACGCTCCCGGTGGAGCCTGAATCCGCTCAGCCCGCTCGCGCATCACCGACGCGAACGCGGCGAGCTCTTCAACGCTTTCTCCTTTAAGTCGCAACGCGGTGGCGAACGCTGCGAGCGACGCCTGCGGCAAACGCCCTTCTATCAGCGCCTCCATCACTGCGCGCGCCTGATCGCGCGACAAATCCCGGCGCTCGAAAAGCGTTTCCAGCACCGGCTTGATCGCAAACTGTTCCGCACTCATTTCAGATTTCACTCCCGCTCCATTCGGTGCCACGGAGGAGTACCCTGCTCCGTGCTCTACACTCCCTGCGTCACCAACTTTTTACCGCAAGTGAATTTCAACTCCCATTACAAAAGTCTTGCCCTTCGATCATTCACGCGTTATTAATTCAAGCATGAGCGTTCGAAAGAATCCGCCCGACCTCGGCCCCGACCTCCTCGCCCGCTACCTCGGCGAGTATGTTCAATCGCGTCAAATGAGCGACATGGAACGCGCGTGGGGTTTTGGCGATGACGGCCTCGACTCTGTCTGGACTCGCCTGACCGCCGCGCACAGCACCGACCCCAAACGCCTCAACGACATTATCGAATCGCAACTTTCCGAACCGGATCGGACCCGTGTGATTGAATCACTCGCGCCGCTCATTTTCGCACTACCATTGAGAACCTATCCCGCCGAACTGCGCGCTCACAAAGACGCTGATCATCTCACGTTTGTTTTGAGCCACGACGGGGAACTCGACGCCATCGGTTATCTGCCCTCCGCACTGACGGAAGCCTTCGTCAATTTCTTGCGCCGCATCTTCACTTTCACACCCAAACAAAAACGCAAGGAATCGATCATCTCCTCTCTGGGCCGCCGCCGTGAAGTGTCGATCTCGCTTCTTCCCAACACAGTTGGCGCAACGATTAAATTCTTGAGCCGCCTTCCCTCTCATGGCGAAGAGCCGTAGTCCTTTAATTATTTCTTCCGCCCAATCCGCGTAAACGCGCGCGTCTGTTCGGTGATTGCGCGTTCCGTCGGCAATCGCTCCATTGAACTCGCGCCGTAGAATCCATCGATCTCGGGCAGTTGCTCCATGATAAATTGAGCGTCCGCCGGTTCGGCAATCGGTCCGCCATGGCAAATGACCAACGCATCCGAACGCACGCCATGCGCGGCCTTCGCAATCGCGCGGATCAACTCGACACTTTGCTCCAGTGTCTTGGCGGTCTTCGCACCAATGGAGCCGTTCGTCGTCAGTCCCATGTGAGCGACCAAAATGTCCGCCCCGGCATTCGTCATCTGAATGGCATCTTGCGGAGTGAAGACGTATGGCGTCGTCAATAAATCCAATTCGCGCGCATGGCGGACGAGTTCAACTTCCTTGTAATAACCCATCCCGGTCTCTTCGAGATTCTCGCGATACATGCCGTCGATCAATCCCACCGTCGGAAAGTTTTGGATCCCAGCAAACCCTTCGTCTCGAACTTTTTTCAAGAAGAGCGGCATGATGCGCATCGGATCCGTTCCGCATACGCCTGCAAGCACGGGCACATTTTTTACGACCGGTAACACTTCGCGCGCCATCTCCATCATGATCGCGTTCGCGTCGCCGTACGGCATCATCCCGGCCATCGATCCGTGGCCCGACATGCGAAAGCGGCCAGAATTGTAAATCACAATCAAGTCAATCCCACCCGCCTCTTCCATC
>JBAXUS010000180.1:0-12964 GCA_037129555.1 Planctomycetota bacterium | reverse complement strand
CTAGACGGTCTGGCAAGGCCGTCCTACTTTAAAAACTCTGCGATAATTTGTTACGTATCGTACCGTTCACGTCATTTGAGATCATTTAAATCGATTTGGACACACCTGTGTCAAAACTCTAAATTCAACTCGTTGTATATACGAAAGGAAACAACGAAACCATGTTCATCGAAACAAACCAAAACGGCGCACATTGTCACGCCGACGATATTACTTACTCGTCATCTACCTATACCAGCGCGTCGCCGGTATCTCTTAATCAGCAGGTTCGGCGCGGTGTCCCACTGGATGCCGTACCCCGCGACCTGTTGGAACCCACTGTGGCGGCGGTTGATTTGATCGACGATTTTAAACGCCTTGCCTCTGCACTTCGTCCGCGCGATCCCAGCACTCAGGACGATCTGGTCCAAGTCATGTGCCAGGCCGCGCTCGAGTGTTCGAACTCCAACGAGCGCTCGTACTACATGTGGCTCGCGGGGTGGCGCGCGAAGGATTATCTGCGCTGGTGGACGGCGACGCTGACGCGGCAGGATGCGGAGCGGGAACCGGAGATCGAGGACATCCACGCGGCTTAAACAATTCACCATTTCATAGGAGCGGCGGAGCTCATTGGTATGCGCGTTTGAACTCTGGCGATACGGCGTCATGAGCGCCGCCGCTCCTTCAACAAAAAGAGAGGAGGCATGATGACGGTCGTGACTACGAAGGAACGCTTGGCGCGCATGGAGGCGAATTTGGAGCAATTGGTTTTCGACACGCGCCAATTGCATGGCGAACTGCGCGCATCCTTGGAATCGCACGCAAAGGGCGTTGAACGGCAAGACGGTCGCGTCCGTGCGCTGGAAAAAAGTGCGGAGGAAACGCGGACTCATTTACGCTGGATGAAAGCGGCGTGGGCCACAGTGCAAGCCGGGCTGTTTGCGTGGTTGGGATTGAAGTAAATCCACGTTCTTGAGCCATGCAACATTCGTTTGATCTATGCCGCTTACTTGCGTGCGCGGCTCGTTAAGATACCACATACACAAAGGAGCATGACATGGACATTCTTGGAAAATTGGGCGGACGGAAATTCATCATGGCCGTCTTCGGAGTTTTGGCAATCGGTCTGCATAATTGGCTGAATATTGATTCGCAAGCGATCATCGCGCTCGGCGGTGTCATCTCGGCTTACATCTTTGGCCAGGGGATCGCCGATGGTTTGTCCGGCGGTGCGACGAGCAGCTCGACGGCTGCGGCGTCCGACTCCAACACGACGGCCTGATCCATCCGTGCGACATCGATTTTAAATACCTACCTATCGAGGTTCAACTATGGCACTCGGTCCACTCATTTCACTGCTTCTGCGGTCGCTGCCAGACATCCTGTTTTTGTGGCGGCGGCGCGCGGAGGATAACGACAAGGAACAAATTCATGAAAACGAAAACGATTTCCGGGGCACGTTGGCCCAGGGCGATCTGGATTACGCTGCTGTGCTGCTTGAGCGCCGGTTGCGGGAAGCGCGTCGAGTATCTGACGAACGATCATAAATTGACGCGCCTCAATCAAGATCAACCCGCGCCCCGCCCCGGCGTTCTGATCAGTGAAGGTTACCTCGCCGAACTCTTTGAAGCTCTGGGCCGCCCTAAACCCAATGCGGATTCACCTGACTCAAAAAACGCCCCGGCCGGTGCTTCACCGAATGGCTCCGCACAGGCGCTTTTTCCTGCGGCTCCGACTCGAAGGTGAAGCCCGGCCGGGCGGCAAGTTTGCCCCACGCATTGACTCCATCTGACGATTCTCAAAATGGAAGTCGAAAAACCAGCGAACTCGCGCTAAACATGGACGTATATGATGTGGGTATCGAGTCGAAAGTGGCTCAACGCGCAGGGAAGAATTTTCGCATGGATTCGCACAACGACGCTGACGACGGGTTTGATTTGCAACCGAACGTGCCGCGCCCGGCACCGGCAGGGGTACCTGCCAGTGGCACACGGCCTAATGCGGATGTGTCACCTGTGGACGGTTCTATGTTGGAACCAGACATCGAAAAAGATCCCACCATTCCGGACGGCCCACCGGATGAAAAGCCGAAAGTCGAAAAGGTGGATTTCGAAAATCTGCCTGAATTTGTCTGGCAGCGCGAGATGCTGCGGACGGTCCGACTGATCGCGGTATTCGTCACATTGGTCATCGTCATCGTGTTGCTCGTCGCGTTTCTCGGTGCGGGCAAAGGCGCAAAAGAATCGCTTAAATCCGTGATCGAAGGCGAGCAGCAGCCGCCGGAAGCCAAGCCGTAAATTACAACATTACGTTTCGAGTCCGGCACTGGTAAGGTTACTTACCAGTGCCACCCAGCCGCCATTTTTAATTTACAAATTGAGGAGCCGCCATGACGCGAAAAACGTTTTCCGCGCAGGAGCTGTGTTGTTACACGACGCGGGATTTACTGGACGAAATTCGACGCCGCTCAATTGGCTGCATGATCGTGGTCATGCGCGCTGAAGAAGGCGGTGATACCTGGCGCTACGCATTAAAAGGCTCGCCGATTTTAATGGGGGCCATGAGCGCCGCGTTGAGTCTTGAAGCTCGTCGCCGCATGAATGGCCCGGATGATGCGACACCGTCGCCCGCGATTTACTAACCTCTCTTCCACGCCTCTTTTTTTCGCCAACTGCCTGAAAGGAAATTCTCTCATGAGCGAAATGTCGAACACCGTTGAAGCGCGTATGTGCGCCATGGAGTCCGCAATTTCAGAACAGGCCGCCACGATCACGACGCTCCAAACTACCATCGCCGGTTTGACCAGCGGATTCAGCGGTACGATCAGCGGACTGCAATCGATCGACCTCGCCAGCCACGACCTCGTGTTCACAAACGGTCTGCTGACTGACCATTCCTAATCCGTGAAGCTCGTGTCACTACTCTCGATAAACATCATGTGAGGCAACCATGTCCAACCCGTCCGCCTCGGGCCTTCCCACGCCTCACGAAGGGCAGCAGCAGGTGTTAGAAATGCCTGGTCGATACAAAGTTGCGATCTGCGGACGACGCTTTGGAAAAACTGTGGCTGCAGCGCTCGCCGCCATTCGAACATGCGAAGCCCGGCCCAACCAGCGCGTCTGGTGGATTTCACCCATTCAAGATCAATCCGATCGCGTCGAACGCGACGTGACATTTTGGCTTAAAGAGCGCACTGTTTCATCGCGCTCCAAACGAAAAAAGTCTGACGACATTGAGTCCGAATTGAACGAGGCAGCTGCAGTATTACAGTGGACACATCGCACGTCCGAACACGCGTTGGTGTGTGACAACGGTTCGCGCATGGAGTTTCACAGCGCCCATACGCCGGACCGATTGCGCGGAGCCGGGCTTGATCTCGCGATCATTGATGAGGCCGCTGATGTGTCGGAATACACGTGGAAGGAAGTCGTGAAACCGATGCTGCTTGAAAGCCGTGGCAAGGCCTTCGTTGTCGGGACGCCTCGCGGGAAAAACAACTGGCTGCACCGCATTTTTATGCTCGGGAACAATCAGGAATCGCGGGGTCCGTATTCTTCCATTCAATTGCCGACGACAGCCAATCCGCTGATCCCGGCTGCTGATTTGGAGGAGTACAAACTGGACATGACGCCTGAGAAATACCGGCAGGAATTCGAGGCCGAATTCATTGATGGCGTCGATACGGTTTTCGCCGGGATTGACTCCTGCATATTCGGGCCGCGACTGACGGTCGGCCGCCCGGGTGTGAAGTACGTCACCGGCATTGATCTCGGGCAGAGCGTTGATTACACGGTGCTGTGCAGCATCGCGTGTTCGGACAAGAAAGTCGAAGGCTTCGCGCGCTTCAACCAACTGGATTGGAGCATTCAGGAAAAGCAAATTTGCGAGCACCTCAAACACTTCCCCGGCCCGGCGCTCGTCGATGCGACTGGCAACGGCCGGCGCGTGTATGAGATGCTGCGCGATACCCATCGCGGGCATGTCGAACCTTTCGTCTTCACGGCGCAGACGCGTTCGGAAATTCTGACCGGCCTGCAATTGGGATTTTCTTATAAGAAATTGAGCATCCCAAACGAGCAGGTTTTGCTCGATGAACTGCACGCGTTTACATGGGTCAACGAAGGCCCCGCCGATAGCGTGAGGCGCCGACGGATGTGCGCGCCGTCCGGTACGCATGACGACTGTGTGATGGCGTTGGCGCTCGCGTGGTGGGCGCTCGAAAAGCGCGCGCTTTGGGCCATCGGCTCCGGGGGCAACCCGCTTCAGGAACACGGCGTTTTCGGATAACAATTTCATTTCGATTTGATCCAAGGAGGACGACATGCCCGGAACCAAAGGATTTCTTGCGACGTTAATGGCTCGCCGCCCAGAATTGGAGACGCTGGAACCCGTCTGGCAATTGATTGATGACGTGCTGAATTCAAACGTCAAACAGCGTTCGGCGGACGGCTGGCGCAGCAGCTATTTTCCCAAGGGCCGCCTCGAGCCGCAGAGCGAGTACGCGATGCGTGTTGAACTCACGCCGTTCTTTCCAAAGACGCCACAGATTCTTGCGTCGCGCCTCGGGGCTCTGTTTAAGTCTCGACTACAAATCGTAGCGTCGAATACACCATCAACCGAAGCGGCCCCGGTCGCCGACGAACGCGTCGCTCGCTTCATTAAAGAAGCCGGGCGGCGGCATACGTCGTTCGAAGATTTTGCAACGCAGGCGACGTGCCTCTCGCAGAGCCACGGATTTTGCGCGGCGCTGCTGGACCGCGATCCGCTGCCACTTGACGCGCGGGATCGTACACCTTCCATTGCCGAAGCAACGGCCCGGAATCTCGGGCGGCCCTATCTGGCGCTCTACTCGGCCCCGGACATCCTTGATTGGGATTACGGTACCGATGGGCGGCTGGCGTGGGTCAAGTTTGGCGAACGTGAAATCCGCCGCGCGAGCTGGGACACGGATGGTGTCGAGGAGCTCGTGTACCGAGTCGTGGACCGCTCGGCGATTCGCGTGTTCCGCGTCCGGCGCGGCGCGGATGGCGAGTGGCATTCGACGGAAGACGCGCCACTGCCGCACGGATTTGATGGGCGCGTTCCGGTGGTCTTCCTGCATCCGTTCCCTGGAGCCGACGGCATCGGTCGCCCACTGTTGCGCCGAGCCGCTGAATCCGACGTCGCAGCCGCGCGAATTCTCAGCGATTTGGTCTGGGATTTATTTGTGCTCGGCAACCCGATTCTGACGTTGAAGACGGGACGTCGAGACGATGAGCTCGCGCGCCTTGGTCTCGGAGCCACGCGCTACATTCCGTTGCGAAATGGAATTCCGGGGCAGGAGAATGCAGAGGAGTTGTCGTTCGTCCAACTCGATCCGACGGGCATCGAACTGCTCTTTCGAGCGCACGCGCTTTTTGCGTCGCAGGGACTGCCGAGTTCGCAGGATGCAGGCCCGGATATTGCAGCGGGCGCGGCCATTCCGAGCGAACAAAGCGGTATCGCGCAGGCCTGGCGATTCAAGACGGGCGAGGAGCGAATTCTGTTCATGCTGGCCCGCGCGCTTGAGCCGTTTTTAAATGAGTGTTTGGAGCTGGCAGGGATTGCGCTGGGAATTGAGGAGGCTCCGCCGATTGCGAAATTGCCGGAGAATTTTGAGGTGAATTGAGAACGAGGCAACGAACTCATTCCACATTATTCAAGCCACTGGCGATCATCCTTCGCGCTGGTGAATCCGAAAATAAGTCCGGCAACTCCGCCCCAAAGCAACCATCTTAAAAGCAACGTACTCCATGCACTGTTGGCAAAGCAGCGCATCGTCACGCTCCAGCCAAACACGAGTGAAAGCAAAACGCCCACTATCACACCGAAAACGAAGCGGACTGCAAACGTAACGATCTTGTCGGTTCCCGGCGAGAATGCTGGCATTTGAAACTCTCCTCTATGTTTTCATTTTTGTACACCAAAAAGAAAGGAGCACCATGCCCGAAAATGAGATTCGGCCGGACGCTGCTTCAACTCCTCAGGTTGTAACACCGACGGCTCCCGTACCCGTTGTTGATGACGTTGAAGCGTTGCGACAACGAGCGGACCGCGCTGAGCGCGAGAACGTTTTGAGGCGCGCGCTGTCTGGCGTTGATTGGTTTGATGCTGACGACGCGTACCGTGAATTGTCGCGGCACGCTGAGCGCAATGAACAAGGCGAGTGGGAGATTTTCATTCCCGGCGACGCGCCGAACAGCGCTCGCAAAACGGTCCCGCCCGACGAAGCCGCCCGGCAACTCGCGTCGCGCAAACCGCATTGGGTCCGTGCGCACTTCATTGCCGGGAGCGGATCGAACGGGATCGGCAATGGCGCAGCGTCCGCGTCCGGAGCACCAGCCGGATTGAACTATACCGATCTGCTCAAGCCCGAAAACGCCGACCGGTTGCGCGACTACGTCCACAATCGTCCGCGTGAATTGGAGCGGATGCGGCAGTCGTATTTCAAGTAGTTCGTCACATCACATTCTGAGTCGTTCACTTCATTACATTCATTTTTTCATTTCCCCCAGGAGGAGGCACTATGCCCTATTCAACAGTTGGCGGATTCGCGTTTGATCCGCAGTTGGCCAGTGAGTATTCGAGCGCTGCGTTCGTCGAGAACATGCAGCTGCTCGACGAAGCGCTCGGCGTTGTGAAAACCATTCCGTCGGGAATGTTCACGAGTTCGCTGGGCGGCGGCGGCGAGTTTGTGGACATGCCGTACTTCAATCACATCTCCTCGCTTGTCGCGCGCCGCGATGTGACTTCGACGACAGCGCCGGGCGATTTGGACATCACCGGTGCCGAGGAAAAAGCGGTGATTCTGCGCCGCCGAGCCGGGCCGGTGAAGTTCACGGAAGACGTGTTCATTCGCGGTGTGCGGCGTGAAACGGTCGAGCGTGAAATCGGTCGGCAGATCGGCAATATGGCTGCGAAGGAAGTCCGGCAGCGCCTGCTGCAAACGACCGTCGCCGCAGTGGACAGCATCACCGATCACGTCCACACGAAAGAAATCTATGCGGGCTCCGGGACTCGGGCACTGCTCACGCTGTCCAGTCTTTACGACACGCGCATGACGCTGGGCGATTCGTACAACCGCCTGACCACGCTCGTGTGCCACAGCGAAGCGTTCTCGGATTTGGTGAAGGACACCATCGGTAATTACAAGGTGGACACGATCGGCGGGTACACGGTGGTCACCGGTTTGCCACACGCGTTCGGCATGAAGATTGTCGTGGTCGATGACCCGGCATTGAAGACAGCTGTGAGCGGCTCCTTCACGAAGTATCGCACCTTGCTCTTGGGCCAGAACGCGCTCGGATTGATATATCACCAGCGCCTGCGCATCGAAGCGGAACGCCGCCTCGACTTCGAAGCGCCGTACTGGCGCGTTCTGGCGAATTTCGATTTCGCGCCGCACGTGTTCGGAACAAAGTGGACGGCCGGGACCGCGAATCCGGAAAACAGTGCTCTCGGCACCAGCAGCAATTGGGGCCCGGCATACAACGACTCGCGCGAAGTCCTCTGCGCAATGCTGGTTCACAACACGTCAAATTCATAACCGCTGAGTGAATCAATTTTGGGGCGCGGGCGCATAAGAAGCGCCCGCGCCGATTTTACGTGAATGTACACAGAAACGCGTTTGAAACACAACGCTGATTATGGAGGCACGTCATGGCTTTGACCGATGCGCAAACCACTCAGATTTTTGGAATTTTCGGTGTGCCTCAAAACGGCAGCGGCACGGTCGTTGACGCCGTGGCCACCGTCTTCGGTCCCGCCTGCGAAAGCGTGGATATGAGCGCAATTGTCGCGCGGATCAACGCGAAACTTACAGCGCTGAACAGCGAACAAATCACGCGCGTCGGCGCGTTGTTGTTGCGCTGGGATGCGATCACGTCAACCAGTCCGTTGCGCGTGACCCGCTCTGCGAGCACGAGTGGCGTAGCGGTCGATCATCCCGCCGAACGAGCGGCGATTCGTACAGCGCTCAGCAACATCATCGGCGTCGCGGTGACCAGTGGCGGCTTCGCGGCTGAAGCAGCGCGGGCACATCAGACGACGATGGGTCGCTGATTTCGTTCATGTTCAACGCCATAATCAGAACGGGCTAAAAGCCCGTTCCACGGTGCAGCGTTTATTTCATTCATCTCTATTTCAAGGAGCGGTCTCATGGGTACCAGCTGGCTGGCTCTGACACGTGAACGATTGAAAACCATCGCGAGTAGCTCTGGGTTTCTCGGAAATTCCGTCGTGCTCGCGACCGTTCACGCGGCGGATTTGGACTGCTTGAAACGGTTCACTCCGGGAAGTTTTCAATTCGCGGCGATATGTGAAAGTGAGATTTCGTACGCGGGCGTCGACGCACCCACAGGCATCAACGCCTACGTCTACGCGTATTCGCCGGGAGCGGATGGCGAGTTGTTCGACGATCTCGCCACGCAGCTCAAGTCCGCTTGGCTGAATCCGGCAAATTATCCGACGGGAGAACAAGTCTGCTCCGCCGTCACGCTCGACGCATGTGAATCGCTGATCGAAGAACCATCGGGTTCTTTATTGCGAGCTCATTTTGTGTGCTATTTCGCGGGCGACTAAACCGAAAGTGAGGGACTCATGGTGACGTGGACACGCTTAGCCGGATCGACCGCCATCAGTGCGCTGGGAATTGAAACAGGAGACGGGACCGGCGGCGAAGATGATGGCGGCACCTTTGACGGCCCAGTCCGCATTCATGTGAAATTTCGGCACGGCAGGACGTACATTTATGATCTCAGCCACTACAGCTATTACGTCCGATTTCTGACCGTCGCGTCCAAGGGCCGGTACTATAATTCTGTGATCAAGAAACGCTTCGATTATGTATCGAAGTATTGAACTTCGCCAGCGTTTAGAATTCCATGTCGTCAGCCGCATCGGGATCGAGCGGGTGGAACCGGACCGGGCCTTCGTCCTTGGGCTTGACTTTGAATTTCGTCCAGGTTTCGTCGGGATTGAGTTCTTTCAATTGGCCGCACAGGCGCGCGGATTCGGGGCCGAGATCTTTTTTATAGATCGTGCCGTCATCGCCGACGATGAACGTGAAGCGACCTGTTTTCGCGTACTCCGCCGGGAACGCGGCCAGTGCGTGGCCCTGGGACATCTTGCCATCAGCAACATATTTTTTCGCGCCACCCGGCGCTGCCGCTCCTTGGCCTTCCAACATTTTGAACAGGAATCCGTTGTAAGGAACCGGCGTTTCGAGTGCGTTATCCGCTACGGCCAACGCCTTGGGTAATGTCTTCAAATCGGCTATGGCAGACGCATAATAATGGACACGATTTTCGTCCCACAGTTTGATGAAATGATCTTCCTGCGCCTGCGCGTATTGCTCGATCGCGTCGAGCGCAAACATTTCAGCGATGAGTATTTTCTTGTCCGGCTCGTTCGCAAGGCCCAGCGCATCCAGCGTTGACGCAGCCAGTGCACGGACGCTGTGATCCGGGTCGCCGAGCGCTTCGAACAGTAGCGGCCCAGCGTCTGCTCCCAACGTTTTTGTGGCGTCGATGGCCGCTGCGCGGACTTTGGACGTCGGATCTTTCATCGCTATGGCGAGAGCCTGCAATGCGGCGGCGGGCGCAGCGGCACCGTGCTGCTTCAGATAAAGGAGCGCGGAGCGTCGCAGGACTGTGCTTTCGTCTTTCATGGCCTCGACCAATCCCGGCACAATTTCAGCTGCGTTTTCGTTGTACGCTCCGAGCGTTTGCAGCGCGGCGGCTTTGACATCCACGTTCTCATCCGCCAGCAGCGCCATCAGCGGCTTCAACGCTTCGCGAGGTGGTTCGCCGGAACCGCGCGGTTTGAGCACGGCAGCCGCACGTGCGCGCGCCTGGGGATTGTTGTCCTTCAACGCATCCACCAGAACCTGCGTGGCTTCCGTGCCGAGCACGGCAAAAAGATCGTAGCGCGCCTTGTACGCAAGCTTGTCGCCATCGACTAGTAAGTCGCGAAGATGCGGCAGCGCGTATTTGGCGCGGTCCACGCTCGTTGATAACAAGGCGATCGCACTGGATCGCAATTCAGGCCGGTCGTCCGACAACAGACCTGCAATCTTGCCGAGCCATTCGCCGTCCAGATTCATTTGCGAGAGCGCTTGAATCACACCGTAGCGAATTTTCAGGTTGGTGGTTTTCATGGCATCAATGAGTTGCGGGACTGCTTCCTGACCAATTGCCAACAAGACAGGCTCGATCAATTTCGCGCCTTTTTCTTCGTCTGCCATCATCTCAATCAACGGCCCAACTGCGTCTTTTGCGTCGGGTCCGAGCGACTCGATCAGACGCAGCGCGGCCCTTCGGGTCAACGAGCTTTTTTCTTTCAAGGCGTCCACTAACACCGGAATGTCGTCCTTCGAAATGCCGATGCGATGCAGCAGCGTTTTCGCGGCAGGCACTCCGGAATAATCGACGGAGGTCAGACGGATCAACACCGGCAACGCGGGCGCGGCTTTGCGTCCGGATTTTTCAAGATTGTAATAATCAAGCGCGATCAATCCGCGCGAGCGATTGTCCGCCGAGCAATGCGCCAGTCCGGACGCGATGCGTTCGATGATCTCGCCGTCGTCCGGATCGATTGCCTTTTGGTACGAATAGGCACTGAGGACTCGCACGTCTGGATCGCTGTCTTTGACCGACTCCTTTAATGCAGCCAGCAACGGATCGATCAATGTCGGGCTGGGCAATGATGCGCTGGAAATAGCGCCCTTCTTATGGTTGCGCCGGAAATCGGCGATAGTCTGCGCGACGCCCGAGCGAATTTTGGGATCTTCGTTTTTCAAGGCTCCGGTCAAAAATGGATAGGTCAAAGCGAACGGCAGATTGGAGAAAACCGTCGAGACGCGTTGGCGAGTTTGGGTCGTTGCGGTATCAAGTTCGGCAATCAGTGCATTCATCCCAGCTTCCTGAAACGGGCGCAATGCGTTCGCGATCGTTCCACCATCACAGCGTTCGAGCGTCTCGCCCAGCGGCGGTATGCGCTCGTTGCCCCGCGCAATTTTCCCAATGGCTCGAGCGGCTTCGCTGCGCGCATAATAATCCCCGTCCTTGATCATTTCGAACAGCATCGGCAACGCCGCTTCAGCTCGCGCACCGAAATTCGCGAGCGCTTGAAAAACAGCGATGTCCAATTTTGCATAGGGCGGAATGACGGGTGCCTGCGGAGGTGTGGACGCGGCGGCTATTGATTTTTTTGTAATCGGAACTGGCGACGTGACCGGATTCAGATTCGCTGGAACGGTCGTGACCAGGCTCATTAATAGTGGCGTCGTGTCACTGGCAGGAGCGCCGATTTTTCCGAGCGCTTCGATGGCCGCGATCAACATTGGGCCTTCTTTTTTAGCTCCTACAATCGCAAGCAACGGCGGGATCGCGTCCTTGCCGATTCGTCCCAAGGCGTCGGTCATCGCGGAGCGCAATTCAGGCGTGGCATCGGGCTGAGTTTCAAGTGCGCTGATCAACGGCTTAATCGCGCGCGCACCGGATTTTGCCAACACACTTATGGCAGATTGACGGATGAGCGAGGACGTATGACGCAGCAGCGGAATCACGGGGACTATTGCCGGGTCGCTGGCTCCGCCCATGCGTTCGAGCGTGGACAGCGTCGCAGAGACGGTTTCGGTTTTGTCCGATTTCAAAGCATCCGCCAAGCCTTTCATCGCGGAGTCACCGCACGTAGCGAGCGCGAGCGATGCGGCGGAGCGGACTTCATCGCGCGGAGCGTTTAACATCGCGAGTAATTCGTCGCGCCCCGGGTCGCCGATTTTGGCGAGCGCGCGCCCGGCTGCGCCCCGGCATGTCAGCATTTTATCCTGCATCAAAACAGCGAGCGCTGGAACTGCGTCTTTCGCAGGCGGCCCGAGATTTTCGATCACATTGGCCGCACTGCTGCGCACAACCATGTCATTGCTCGACAGCATCTTAATCAAGTCTGGCAGCGCGAGCAGCGCATCGGGACCAATGTTGGAGAGCGCGGCGGTGACGGCTTTGCGGACGTAGACATCGTTGTCGGTCAGAGACGGGATGAGCTGAGGAACGATCTGGGGCGATTCTTTCGCGTATTTTTCAATCAATACCGCCGCTTCACGGCGCACCAAAACGAGGTCGCTTTTAAGCAACGGAATGAGCGACGGAACAGCTTTTGCCCCGATTCGATTCAGCGCTTCAAACGCTTTGATGCGTAATGCTGACGACCCCTTGACTGCGTTGGTGAAAAGCGGCACCAATTCAGGCGGAATGGGATTGGATTCAGCCGCAATGGCGACGAATGCGTTCATGACATCGGGGTGTTTTTCAGCGAGCGCAGCTTCAAGAACCGCCGCCTGCGTATCCTTCACGGGCGCACCGAAACGGTGCAGTGCGTCGATGGCCGTCACGCGCATTTGCGGGCTGGGATCTTTCAAAGCGAGTAGCAGAATCGGGAGCGCTTTCGCCTCACCTATTGCGAGAGTTCCCAGCGCTGAAATAATCGCGGCGCGCGTGGCCGGATCGTTGTCGTTCGCGGCTTCAATCAACGCCGGGACCGATTCGCGCGCGTGGGACTCAGCGGGAGGTATGGCTGGTTTAGCTGGCGTTTCAGGTTCGACTTTTGCGACGGAAGGAGTCGTTGGAGGCGTACCTTGAGCAGGAGTCGGCGGGACGGCGGGCGCGGCGACTGAGGCCACGCCACGTGTTGGAACCGCGAGTTTTTCAAGTGCGGCAGCGGCGGCGCGGCGGACTTCGGGACTCACATCTTTTAATGCGCCAGCGAGTGCCGCGATCATCGGCGTGTCGCAGACGCCTTCTTTGACGGCGTGACGCACCGCAGAAAGTCGCCGGGTCACCACCGCGTCTTTCAACGCCGCGATGTAGGAGTCGCGCAAGGCGTCCTCCCCACCCTGACATGGGGGTTCATATACGGCCAGCATCCCACACAGAGCCAGCCCAAAACTTAAAATCGATTTTCGCATAGT
>JBAXUS010000018.1:0-51251 GCA_037129555.1 Planctomycetota bacterium | reverse complement strand
ATCGAGCACCCGAAAAGTACGAAAAAGCGCATGCGAGTTGTCTTTCCTTACCCTCTTCGCCGTTCTTAGCGCCTTTGTGCCTTCGCGCTTTTGCGTTAAAAATAAACACGATCAACCCGCCCCAATCAACCCCTCGCACATCGGTGTACTCGTACATATCAGATCAATCCCTTCCGCCCGTTTCGGAGCAACACTATGGACCTGAAATTCAGTCGCATTCTTTTAATCATCAGCGTCGTGATCGCTTCCGCGTTGGGAGCGGGCGAATCGCGCTCCTTCGCATTGAATCTTCGCAATCGCATCGAACTCGGCGAAAAAGGCTCCGGCTATTTCAACGTCCAATGGAAATCCGCCGAATGGGACGCGTCTAAAACAGCCGTCGTGATCTGCGACATGTGGGACAAACATTGGTGCCCCGGAGCAACCGCGCGAGTCGGCGAAATGGCGCCGCGCATGAACGAACTCGTCGTCGAAGCGCGCAAACGCGGCGCGCTGATCATCCACTGTCCCAGCGACACAATGGACTATTACAAAGACACGCCGCAATTCAAACTCGCTCAAAGCGCTCCGGTGGTGGACGTGAAAGTTCCGCTGCTACGATGGCGCAAACTGGACCCCGACCACGAAGCTCCGCTGCCGATTGTGGACTCCGACGGCGGCTGCGATTACGACACGCCGATCAAGTCCTTCAAAGCCTGGACGCATCAGATCGATACGATCAAAATCGAA
This sequence comes from Planctomycetota bacterium, assembly GCA_037129555.1. GTDB lineage: Bacteria > Planctomycetota > SZUA-567 > H5-PLA8 > H5-PLA8 > JANXLS01. The sequence continues at coordinate 50,522 of JBAXUS010000018.1, read as the reverse complement.
GCCAACGACGCCATCACCGACACCGCGCAGGCCTACCATCTCATGCGCCAGCGCGGCATCGAAAACGTCCTCGTCATGGGTGTGCATCTGAACATGTGTGTGCTGGGACGCCCGTTTTCGATCCGCCAATTATGCCTGCAAGGTTTGAACGTCGTCCTCGTCCGCGACATGACCGACACGATGTACAATCCAAAATCCAAACCCAACGTCAGCCATTTCACCGGCAACGATTTGATGGTTGCACACGTCGAAAAATATTGGTGCCCGACCGTCACCAGCGCCGACATTCTGGGCGGAAACGAATTCCGATTTGCTGACGACAAGCGCCCGCGCATCCTCATGCTTATCGCCGAAGATGAATACAAAACCAACGAAACGCTCCCGGCATTTGCGCTGAAAAATCTCGGTAACGAATTCGGCGTGAGCTACGCATTCGGCGGACTAAAAGGTGAGCACCATCTTCAAGGGTTGGAACAAATCAAAGACGCTGACGCGCTCCTGATCAGCGTCCGTCGCCGCGTCTTGCAAAAAGATCAAACGACTTTGTTGAAACAATTCGCCGCCGCTGGAAAACCGATCATCGGCATCCGCACAGCCTGTCACGCATTCGAACCGATGAAGAAAGAAACGCCGCCCGAAGGCTGCGAACCGTGGCTGGGATTCGATACAGAAATCTTCGGCTGCCACTACGCGAACCACTATGGCGCGGGCACTAAAACGCAAATCTCTCTCGCCGCAAACGCGAAAGAAAATCCGATCCTCAAAGGCGTGGAACCGACTGATTTCATGAGTTCCGGATCGCTCTACAAAGTCGCCCCGCTCAATCCAAAAGCCGTGCCTCTTTTGAACGGCGTCACCGGAACCAAACCCGCAGAATGTGTGGCGTGGACATTGATCCGAGAAAATGGCCAACGCGTCTTCTACACGACGTTAGGCCATCCCGACGACTTCACTCTGCCGCAATTCGAGACGTTGCTGACCAACGGAATTCGCTGGGCGGTGGGGAAATAAGTTCCGGGTTTCGCGTTCCGGGTTCATCAACTCGAAACCCGAAACCCGAAACAAATTTACCGTCCCAACACCACGACATCGCCCTTTTCATTGCGCAGATAAATCTTCCCATTCGCGTACGTTGGGGTAGTCCAGCAAATCGGTTCGAGAAGCTTGCGTCGGGATATTTCGGTGTACTTCGCCGGGTCGATCTTCGCCGTGATCAGTTCGCCACGTTCGGTCAGGATCAGCAGCGTTTTGCCGATACCAATCGTCATCGCGTAACCGATGGATTGTTGCGCCCAATTCTCGGAGCCATCGCTTTCTTTCAGCGACACGAGGCTGTTCGTCGTCTGCTGCTGCTCACCGCTGATTCCGTAAATCATTCCGTCTTGAAAGACGCTGTTGTTCATTAAATTCCGCATCTCTTTCGTCGTCCACAACGACGTCAATTTCGTCCCGTCGAATCCCAGCATTTCAGATTTGACCGTGCACGAAATGAAGATGCGTTTGCCGTTGTCGAGGATCACAGGCGTCGTCGCGTTCATATCAAACAACGCCGGGAACGGATGCCGCACGATCTCTTTTCCATCGGTCGCCGAAAGAATCGATAGCCCTTTGCCGTCTAATGATGCGACGAACTTTTTGCCATCGAGCACAAACACCGGAGCGCCTGCATACCCGGCGGGGATGTACGCGGTCGCCGAGGTCCACACCACTTTCCCGGTGTCCAATGCCAGCGCGCATGTTTTGCCGCCGCAGAAGACGACGGTGTTGCCATCAACGAACGGCGAACTTGCGAAGCCCCAGCGTGGCAGTTTGATCGCGAAAATTTCGAGGATATTCGCCTTCCAAACGATTTCGCCTTTGTCGGCTTTGAAGCAGATCACTTGCCCGTCTTTGCTGAGCGTGATGACCTTGTCGCCGATGATCGTCGGCGTCGCGTTCGGACCGCCAATATGCAGGCTCGGCATCAATTGCGCGTCGTAGCTGTAGGACCAAATTGGCTTGCCATCGTTAGCGTTGAGACAATACACCGTCTCCTTACTTTTGCTGTCGTGCCCCATCGTATAGGCACGATCACCGACCACCGCGATGGACGAATAGCCGAGACCGACATTCAATTTCCAGGCGATGTTCCACTTGGATAAATCCGGATCGAAGTTCGGATCTTCAGGCGCCTTGTTGTCGCCCGCCGGTCCGAGCCACTTCGGCCAATCGGACGCTGAAGCCACGGAAAAAAATGTGAGAAATATGAGCGACGCGACGATCAGATGTGGGCGGTTGAAATGCATAGACGGAGAGACCTTTTTGGGGCTGGAGAAAAATTCAAACGATCACAGAACATCGGGCCTGACAGACGTGATACTACCATCGGCTTCGACGCGCCAGAACCAATAGTGCGCAGCCTTGTCGTTCGTCAATGCACGCCACGCTCCAGCTTGCTCGTCAACCGCCGAGACGGGTTCCGAATGGCTTTCAAAAACGACATAGCTCGACCCATCCTCATTGCCGCTGCGCCACGTCACGCCGTACATTTTTTGAAAAAGCAATTCGAGCTTTTCTTTGCGAAGCGCACGTTCCGCAACCCAGTCGTCGGGAACGCGGCAATATATGACGCAGGCGTAATTTGCCTGAGAACACCCGTAATTTGTCGCCAACCCATCCTTGTACGAGACACGCATCAATTGAGTCATGATCACTCCTCTATTTGCCGATGAGAAAAGATGCTACATTCCGTATTCGATCTTTCAAGAAAAACCATCACGCGGCATTCCAATTTGGGGGCGATTCGACTACGATTTATCACGGACTCTTCAGGATGATGTCACGATGAAAACGACACTCGACGAAGCGAAGGCCGAACGCGATTGGATCGTTGGGATCCGCCGCGAACTGCACCGCTTCCCGGAACTCGGTTATCAAGAGTTCAAGACCAGCCAATTGATTCGCGACACGCTCGACGGACTTGGCATTTCGTATCGCCACCCCATCGCCGAAACCGGAGTGCTCGCCACGCTCGGCGACGGCAACGGCCCGTGCGTCGCCTTGCGAGCGGACATGGACGCGCTGCCGATTCACGAACGCGCTGACGTCCCGTTTCGCAGCACCGTGGACGGAAAAATGCACGCCTGCGGCCACGACTGCCACGTCGCGATGTTGCTCGGAGCTGCGAAACTTTTGAAGCGCCGTGAAGCCGACATTCGAGGCACCGTGAAGCTACTGTTTCAACCCGCTGAAGAGGGCGGGGCGGGAGGCTTGAAAATGTGCCTCGAAGGCGCACTTATTGCCCCGAATGTGGACCGCATTTTCGGATTGCATGTTTGGCCGACGCTGCCGTCCGGACAAATCGGTTCACGCGCTGGGACACTCCTGGCATCAGCGGGATCATTGAGCATCGTCGTCTCCGGACGCGGCGGTCACGCAGCGATGCCGCAGATGACCTGCGACCCGGTCGTCACGGCGTCAAAAATAATCTGCGAGTTGCAAACCATCGTCTCGCGCGAACTCGACCCGCTCGATCCCGGTGTGGTGAGCATCACGACCTTCCACGGCGGCGAGGCGTTCAACGTCATTCCGCAGAGCGTGAAACTGACGGGCACGATTCGCTCATTGACCGCGCGCGGCATGGCGTTCCTCGAAGAGCGCGTCCGTTCCATCGCGACTCATATCGCCGCCGCGAACCGCTGCGACGCTCAAGTCGATTTCCTCGACGCGTATCCGCCCACTGTGAACGACGCTCATTGCTGGGACGTGGCCCAATCGATCGCGCGCGAGATGCTCGGCGAGTCCAACATCCAGCAACTTCTGCCTGTGATGGGCGGCGAAGATTTTTCGTACTACACTAACCGCGTCCCCGGCTGTTTCGTCGCGCTGGGAATGCGCAACGAATGCGAAGGCTCCGTCTATGGAGTCCATCACCCGATGTTCAAAGCGGACGAAGACATATTGCCCGTCGGCAGCGCATTGCACGTGGCATATGCGATGAAGACGCTGGATGAATTGAAGAAATAAACAATGCACATAATCAACGCACGGGAGGTCAACATGCCATTCAAGTCATCGTTCAAGTCAATCCTACTTGTCGTCGTCGCCATCGGTTCATGCGCCTCGTTCGCCGCTGAAACCAAGAAGAAAGAAGACGCGCTCGTTCAACGCGCCGCCAAGCCGACCGAGACAGGAATGGAGCTTTTTAGTTGGCACAAAAAAGGCGAAGAGTCTTGGCATTTCGCCCTTCTGCCTGCGCCCGGAAATGACAATCTGAAGACCGTCGATTTTGTGACATCAAAAGAGAACGCTCTCGATGGTGCAGACGTGCTCAAAAAGAAATTCGCCGCACTTGCTCCCAACGAAAAAGTCGGCTGGTACAACATGCTCGAAAAACGCGACACCCAACCCGGCGACGTCGTCTTTGAATTCCCGCCAAAAGAAATCATCAAGGAACTTGAGCTCTACTGCACGATCCTTAAAGTCCGTTTGAACATCTATCAAGCGGGTGCGAAGCGTCTCGGCAACTGAGCACCATTTCGTGCCGGGATGAGCCATATCCCATTTGTATTGCGCTCGCGCGAAAAAAACGCTATCCTGCGCGTCGTAAATTTCTCTCAGGGGACAGCGCGTTGGAATCATCGGTGGGGAACAAGAATTTATATTTAGGTCTCGTGGTCGTCATCCTGGCCATCGCGGTGTGGTTCACGTTTCCGGCATTCAAAAAGCCGGTAATTATTCGGTTGCCCGCACCGGCACCGATGCCCGCGACGACCCCGCTTTCGCCCAAAGATGATCAGCAAATTGTTCCAGCAGTGGCTCCGTCAAACGTTTTCATCGGACGTAATCAAAGCCCCGAACGCAAAGTTAATTCCATCTTCACGACCCGAAAAAAGTCGATCCTTTATCAAGCGTTGGTCCGTTACGAACCCGTCGATGTTCCATCGGAAAGTGCGCCGGGAATCAAAGAGATTTTGCAAGTTTACGGTCGCCAGGGCCGTGAGCTTCCCAGGACGCTGAAACGGGTCGATCAAGAGACGGAAATGATCACCGAAAACCTCGGTGTCCCGTTGCGTTTCATCAGTAGTGTGAAACTGTATTTGAATCCGGATGATGGCCGTGTCATCGCGTACGACATGGCTCAAACCACAGGCGGCCAACCCCAGCGCATGCTCGGGCATGTTAGCAAAACCGGCATGGCCATTGAAGTCTATCGTGGCGGAATTCTCGCTGACAAGCAGGACATCACGTTCGTCCGCGACACGTTTATTCCCGTCGAATTCTCGTTCATTCCTCAATGGTACGAAGCCCCCGCCAACCGCGACGCGTTCCGAAAACGCGAGACGATTAAATTTTCCATCTTCGTGCCAGAAGCCATGGCTCAAGTCCTTCTGCTCGTCAAGCCCATGGACGATCAAGTCATCCCCGTCGGCGACGCGACGTATGATTGCGCTCATTACGAAGTCCTGACCGTCTCCACGCAATCCACGGAAGGACTTTACGCGCGCCAGGAAATGTGGTTCGACAAAGCGACGCGAGTGCTGATGCGCCGTCAGGATTTCGATGCGAGCATGACCCAGTCCGATGCTCCTGTCACCGATCTCGAACCGTATTCCCGCATCGAACAATTGGGCCGCCTCAGCGAACTCCCCGTCGCTCCGCCTGAAGTCGCGGCCCGCCCGCTCGATTTCCTGCTCGACAAAGAATTAAACTACAATGTCACAGCCGGAAAAGAAGAAATCGGGCAGGTGCGCATTCTGTTTTCGAAGATTGAAGCTGGCGTCAAAGTGCCTCCATTCATGCCTGAAAAGATGAAAGAAAAAGCAGCTTATTTCTCGACCGCACATGTCCGCGTGGATACTGGAAAATCGTTGCGCAACGAAACCGCTGTGACATTGTTTGACGATAAATGGAAGCCCATTCATTACGAAACACACGGCGAGGAAAACGTCGGAGCGAAGTTGAATTACACTGTCGCCGCGCGGTTTGGGAATGAGAAAATCAGCATCACCACGCACCGCGACGCGCTCACGGAATTGCGCGCGTCCGCCGCGTATCAGGGCGCAAAAGCGTGCGGAGAAACCGGCATTCTGTATCGCAGCGGCGACGACGACAGCGCGTGGCGCGACCCGTTGCAACGTGTTCCAATTAATGAAGACGAAGCCAACGCACAAGAAACAGATTCCGGTCCGCGCCTCATCGACCATTCGTGGACGCGTCCGTTGCCCGATGGCATTTTCATTTCAGACTACAACCGCGTCGAACACCTCGCGCTGCTGGCCGCGCGTTTGCCCCTCCCGCCGCAGCCGACAACACCCGACGAGACCGCCAAAATCGCATACCAGAAAGCTGCGATTTATCTCGTCCGCCAAAACCGTTGCGGAGTGATGTTGTTTGAAATTCGAGCCGAGCCGAAACCGAAACTCACCGAACGGCAAAAGAAGCGGTTGACCGATGTCGAACTTAAAGAGCCGCCGCTTTTCGTGGCCAGCGCTACCGCTGCGATGATGCCCTGCCACATGCTACTGTCGCCGGATGGTCGCATCCTTGAATTGAGCATGAAATACGGATCGAGCGACGTGACCTACACGCTCGATGATCCCGTCATGCGCCATCGCGCCGCAGCTGCCAAACGTAAGCAACTGCAAGAAGGGCCGCGCATCATTCGACCGCCATGGTGGTAAAAAAGTCGCCCATCTATTTCGTCGCAAACTCCGCGCGAATCGAATTGAACTGCTCGATCCGTTTTGGATTCGATGTATTTCCACCCATCGTTAAAAATACTTTGAACGCGGAAGCACCGTTTAAATCAAAGAACTGAATGCTCAGCGTATTGACCCCGTCCATGTGACTGGGTTTTTCGACCGCGAACACAGCCGAAATATTTTTCGGGCGGATGTGCATGTCCAACGTGGGTGTCTGAACATTAAAAAATTCGCCCCAGGCGCTGAAGTTTCCGAACTCGCCGTTCGCTTCCAACGTCACCGCGCCGTTCGTGCAAATTACGTGGACTTTGCCCAGCGCTTCAAACGACTTCATGACATCATCAAAGCGCGACAGGTCCAATTCACGCGACTGCCCGTTCGGCAAATGCCGCACGATCTCTGCTTCCGGAATGCGCAGTCGCTGAGCCAGTTGCATCGTCATCGCCTTGGGATTTTCAGCCAGCGCCGCTGCTACTGCCGTCGCAATTGTTTCATTCGTCATGTTCAATCAACGTCCTCTCTCGTGTGTGATTAATTCTGATTAAAAAGCGGAACGAACTTTTCGCCCGTTCATGTCTCTCCACTAAATTATAAAACGCGCTGCAAAGCGACTTATTCATTAAAGCCCAACACGTCGGTGATACACCCACCATTCCGCCAGCAAAATAAACGCCGCCGCGAGCGCCAACCACTTCCAGATTTCGCGCTTGGCTTGCACAGCTGAAGGCTGGGAGGCCATCGACACGTCTCCAATTTTGACCTGCTTCCGAACCCCGTTGTCCGACTCATTCTTGCTCGCTAAATTGAAGGCGTACTCGCGCGCCTGTTCGTCACCGGGCACGCCCTCTAATTGGTACATCCCGATTTTTTCAGTGCCCTTCACAAACGTCGTCCGTTCGCGCGTGAGCTGAACGGGCTCGCGCGAACCGTCCGGTTTCAAAACACTTGCCGCACCATCGCCCAAACCGGGAGGAATCGCGAGCGGTTCGCCGGTGCGCTGGGCCGCCGGTCGCCGCCGGGGTGATGCCTGCGCCAACCACGGCAAGGCATTTCCACAGAACAGCGGCAGCGCAGGACGCGTCGGCCAGTCCGTGTCGAAAATATCAAACGCCACACCGATCACGCGCAACCGATCACTCTCGAACGCCGTAACCATCGGGCGCATTGCGTACTTCTTTTTCGGTGTTCCGTCCGGATTTTTTTCAGTCGAAGGCACTGCCACGTCCACTTCTTCTACCGGCCCTTCGACCAGCGCTTTCGCTGCCTTCGGCACCGTCCACGATTGAGCCGCTTTGATCGTCACATTGCCGAACGATACGTATCGCATCAGCGGATGATCCGTGTCCCAATAATTAATACGCGGCCATTCCAGCGCTTTTTCGTTTTTCACGAACCCCGTAACCGGAGGCATCACGCCCAGGAACAACGCGCCGCCATCCGTCCACGACAGCGGAGCCGCGCGATCAAAAATGCAGGCATCAAAGAGCTCGACAAACTGCTGACCCTTCTGTTCCCACTCTTTTGTGAATTCAGCAGGCTCCATCTTTTTCACCGTCAAGCCGCGCGACGAAGCCAGTGCCTTCTCTAGAAAATAATTCCCTTTCGAGACGAGCAGCAGTTTGATGTTCTCGGTGTCTTCAATCACCACATTCGCAACGTCGTCTGTCGAAAATGAATCCTTCGGAGAAATAATTTTTGCCGTCACAACGCCCTTGGTTCCGGCCTCCAACTTGAAAACTTCCTCCGAACGCCAGTCTTCAAACACCCCTTCTTTGGGCGGCTCCGCAAGACCGTTGTCCGCCCGCACGGGCCGCCCTTTTAGTTGAATGACCTTCTGTGGAAATTGCAGTTTTTTGGTGGAAATGGACAACGCGATTTCGCGTGGTTTCGGTGAAAAATTTTCGACCGTCACGAAGATGACCGTCTCTGTCTCTTCCGTCTGGCTCCCCTTCTTCTTGATCGTCCGAGTCCGGGCGTTCATCTGCGTGATCCCAACATTGTCCGATTCGCCGCCGTACGCCACGAAGCGAAAATTTTTCAGCCGGTCGGGCAGCGACGCCTTCGTGTCTTCAATGTTTCCCTTTGCAGCATCGGCCCTTTCCTTATTTAGCGCGAGATCAAAACATCCGTCCGAAAGAACCAGCACTTCCACATTTTCTTTGCCCTGGACTGTTGCGAGCGCGGCTTCAAACGCTTCGTCCCCGCGCGTCTCCAAATCGCGTGTTTGGATCGTCTCGACGAGTTGCTTGAGCATGGCGCGGTCCGACGTGAATTTACTGAGCTGCCGCGTCTCGCGATCAAACACAAACAGCGCCATTTCGTCGCCCTGGCGCAGATCGTCGATTTTGATTTTGGCGTCACGAATCACAGCATCAATGCGAGATTGTTTTCCATCCGCCCCGGCATCACGCGTCGCCATGCTCGCCGATGTGTCGATCAACAACACCGTTTTCTTGCCGGGCAATCCGCCGATGTTCATATAGGGACGGGCCAACGCGAATCCGAATAGGCCGATCAGCAGAATCTGAAGTAGCAACAAAAGCGAATACTTCAAACGCTGAAACGGTGCGTTGACCTGCATGTCTTCGAGGACTTTTTTCCACAGGAGTGTCGATGGAACCGTGCGCTCTTCACGCTTCAATTTTAAGAAGTAAAGCGCGATGACGGGCACCAAGGCGGTCAGTCCCAGCAGGCCGAGAGGGTCGAGGAGGTTCAACGGTGGCGACCTATCTTAAAAGGAGGAGAGTTCATTTTAACAAGTCTTCGGCCAGCTTCTGCGTTGCCTCGTCGCCGGCCTCTTTACTGATCTTCGCCGCGCGCTGAAACAACGCACGTGTCTCCAATGTCAGATTCGATTTCTTGCTGCGAATCAGGCACGCGGCTTGATTGAAAATGCAAAGCCCTTGCAGTTTTTTCTCGCCGAGTTCCTCGTACAGAACAGCCGCGCGTTTGAAGATATCCGCAGTTCGATCCGCTGCCGCAGGAGTCGTTTTTTCTTTTGAAAGACATGTCGCCTGTCGACTGAAATTGTCCGCCGCCGCGCGCTTGTTCCCGGTCTCCGCCAACATGCTCGCCGCACGTCCGTACATCGCCGCCGCCTGCCGCGCATCGCCAGCAGGATTCAAATCAGGATCGAGGCACGCCGCATGTTTTGAAATCGTTTCAGCCAGAGTTTTCTTGTCGCCCACGCCGCCGCCTAATAAAACCGTCGCGCTGCTGTAAAGTCCTGCGGCAAGTCCCCAATCTCCGTTTTGGTTGTTGTCCTTGCGCAAACAATCACCCTGCTCGATCGTCGCGCGGGCCAAATCGTCCTTATCATCCAACTCCTGATAAATTGCTGCCGCGCTTTTAAAGGCTTCGAGTGCTTTGGTCCAATCACCTTTTTTCGCTGTTTTTAGATCCGGCTTCAACGCGCGACCCTGGGTCATCCACCCACGTGCTCGACTGTATTTGTTGCGCTTGATGCCATCCGCAACGAGCACGAGTCCCGCATTAATTTCGCTCAATTCCGCCGGGTCCTGAGTCGTCTTCCGCGCGTTTTCAAATAGCGTTTTCGCCGCGTCGAAATTCAAGTCCTTCACCAGTCCTGCGCCTTTTTCCATTTCGACTTTGAACAATCGCTGTCGCTCTTTCTGATCCTTCGCTTCTTTGATGAGGGACTCGACAGCCACTCTGTTCGGATGCACTTGATCACCGATCGCCTTCAACGGTTCTTCGAGTGCGAGCAAAACACCGTTCCAATTACGCGCCGCTTTTTCGGTTTGCGCCGCGTTGTATGCAGCCGACAGCGACTTCATTGCGAGTTCGCCGTTCACCTTCAGCTTGTCAATTTCATCGCGCCCTTCTTTTAATAGAGCTTCGACAGCTGAGCGATCTGCGTGAGTTTGTGGGCCCAGCGATTTGAGCGCGCTGTCGAGTGTCAGAACCACCCGTTGCCAGCTTCGCGCTCGCTTAAAATCCAAAGCCGATTTATACGCCGTCGCAAAGGTGTCGAGCGCATCCTGCTTGTTTCGCTTCGCTTCGGACAGCATGAACTCACCGGCTTTGCGGCTGGGATGCGACTGGCTTCCCAGCGCCTTCAATGCAGCGTCGAGAATCGAAATCGTCTTATCGAAATTGAACTCGCGATTGGCCTCCGCCGCCGATTGCAGAGACGTGGTAAACGCGCTCTCGACTTTCGATCGTTCTTCGCGAAGATCACTCAACATCTTCGTTGCAATGGCCCGGCCCGGCCCCGGAATCGTGTTGGGATTATTCAACGCGTTTTCGACCGTCTCAATCGCCTTGTCCAGACTTCTGTTTTTACGGAACTCTGCCGCCGCAGTCATCGCCGTTTCCCACAGCAGCGTCCGCCGCGTCGCTTCATTATTTCGTTGATTCGCAGCCCACGCATCGATCAGGCGCAACTCTTCTTGGTACGCAGCCTGGCGCATTTCGTCTTCTTTTTCAATTGCTTCTTTCTGCTCGCGAGCGATGCGCGCCTCGCGTTCCTTTTTTAGAGATATCTGATTTGCTTCAAGCGCCTGTTGATCCGCGCGTTTGGCCGCCTCAATCCGCTGCCACACGTAATAGCCGCCGACACCGACGATGGCCAGCATGAACACAATCGTCGCGAAAATGGGCAGCCAACTCGTTTGTGCTGGGACAATCTGGCTTGGCGTCACTGGCAGAACTGATACGGGTATAGGCGTACTTATTTTTGAGGAAGGGACGTTTCGTGTGTTCGTATCAACCGTCGTGGACGGCGCAATGGTCGAGGTCTTGACGCTTGACATTTGCACCGAACTCACCAGCGCTTCAAAACTTTGCCGCAGGGCTGTCAGCAGTGCGCTCGCGTCGGAAAAACGATCACCCTCTTTTTTTCCGAGGCACCGGTCTAAAAGCGCTGCAGTCTTTGGCGACACATCCGCGCGCAGAGTCGTGATTGGTTTATGCGGCTCATTGACGGTGAGGTTCAACGTCTGCATCAACGACGATCCCTTGAACGGGGAATCGCCGGACAGCAGTGCATAAAGTGTCGCGCCGAGACTGAACACATCAGCAGGCTTGCTCGCATGTTTCGCATCGCTCGCCTGCTCGGGCGACATGAAACCTGGAGTGCCCATGCAGACGTTCGCTCCCGTCATCGACGCATCGCCCGATTCGTTGCGCGCCAATCCAAGGTCCGCCAATTTCGCGCTGAGATAATCGAACGGAGCGTCGCTTGGGCGCATGGTTCTGGCCTGCGGATCAATTGCTTCCATCGATCCTGTCGAACGCGGAATCATGATGTTGTCGGGTTTGATATCGCGGTGGATCACACCGTGGGAGTGCGCGGCGGCCAGTCCTTGTGCCGCGCCAATACAAATCCCGAGTGCGGTTACTTCAGGCAATCCCCGCATGCCTTTGAGAGCTGCATCGCGCAACAGTTCGCCCGCCGATTTTCCGCTGATGAATTCCATCACCAGAAAAAACAGCCCGTTCTCTTCGTTCACATCAATCACGCCGACGAGATGCGGCGACCGTACTTTCGCGGCGATCTGAGCCTCGCGAATAAATCGCGGAATCAATCCCGGCTCTTGCTCGGCCAAATGAAACGGCAGAACCTTGACCGCGACTTCCTGATGCAGGCGCGGATGAACGCCGTAATACACCGCGCCCATTCCGCCTTGCCCGAGTTTGGCGAGCAATTGAATTCCGCCCAAAACAGGCACGCGCGTTCCGCGCACGTCCACGCGCGTTGCACTCAAGATCAATTTGTCGTCGAGTAAATTTTGTGTTTTGACCGACTGCTGAAGTGGCTGCTCAAGTCCGCCCGTGCCGATCACGCCTTTAAACGCGGATGAATTACGCGGAGTCGGAGCGGCCACTGTGGCTTGCGGTTCTGTAGAGGTTAACACAGGTGACGTCGGGGCCGGTGGTGGCGGCGTCGGCACAGCGGCTTCCACCAACGTGTTGTCCGGCCCTTCGGCTGCTTGCTTTGTGTCACCCACAGGTTGCTTATCTCCGTCGTCTGACGACTAGACGACCGACTCACAATAATATGATGTTTCTCTGCCTATTTCACTTCATTTTTTAAAAGCATTACGGTGTATTACGGCTGCGTCGGTTCGCGTTTGACACTCTTAATTTCATAGCGCATGAAATCTTTTGCAGCCAGTACTCGCCCTGGGACAAACGCTGCTTCAGCCTCGGTGACGAGGTCCGAAATCGTGATCACGCCTTCCCCGCGCTGATCATAGCGTGGACTGAAATGTGTCATGATCAGCTGCTTCGCTCCGGCCTGCGCCGCGAAGCGCCCGGCATCGCCCGAAGTGGAATGCGCATTCTGCCGCGCGTGCTCCACATCGGCGTTTGCATACGTCGCTTCGTGAATCGCCACATCCGCGCCCTGCGCAAACGGCAGCATCGCTGACGCGTCTTTGGTGTCGCAGACCACCGCCAATTTTCGCCCCGCGCGCGGCGGGTCAACCAGCGTCGCGCCATCGATGCTGCGACCATCATCAAGCGTGATCATCTCGCCGCGTTTCAGCCGCGCGTAAATCGGTCCCGGCGGAATTCCCAGCGCTTGCGCCTCTTCCAATTTGAAGCGCCCGGCCCGGTCCTTTTCGGTGACACAATATGCGAGCGTAATTCCCGCATGCAGCACGCGAGCCACGGACACGCGGTATTCATCGTCTTCGAAAAACTCGCCGTCCTCCGCGAGTTCGTGGATTTCAAACGGATACGCCAGCCGGGTGCCAGTCGTGCGGCGAATCGAATTTACATAATCAGCCAGCCCCGGCGGGCCGTATAAATCGATGGGTTCCGTCGCTCCGTGCATGCCACGAGACGCCAGCAATCCCAGCAATCCGAAGCAATGATCGCCGTGCAAATGAGAAATAAAAATGCGGCGTAATGTGGCTGGCGACAAGTCCGTTTTTTGAATCTGATGCTGTGTGCCTTCACCACAATCGAAGAGCCACCAATCGCGCCGCTGGTCGAACTGCAACGCGAGGGCGGAGACATTGCGACGCAACGTCGGCGCCCCCGCTGCTGTGCCGAGAAAAGTGAGTTTCATGAACGCTTATACGGCCTCGACGGAAACGATCTCCGGGAACACTTGTTTGAGTCGGCTTTCAATCCCCAGCTTCAGCGTGACGGTCGAACTCGGGCAACTGTGACACGCCCCGCGCAAGCGCAACTTGACGACATTGTTCTCATACGACACCAGTGTGATGTCGCCGCCATCCATCGCCACCGCCGGGCGGATTTCTTCTTCCAGAATCTGAAGGATTCGGAATTCGTCGGGCGAAAATGCTTTCGGTGCCGGAGCGTTTGCCGATGCTCCCGTCAAATCGGCGTTGACGCGGACCACCGGTTCGCCGCGTTGCAGGAACTGTTCAATCGTCTGCTCAACCAGCGGCCGCATCGCCCACCAACTGTTTCCTGGCAACACTGTGACGGTCACAAAATTAACGCCAACGAAGACGCCGTTGACACCGGGAATATAAAATAAATCCGTGGCGAGCGGCGACAATTCCGCGACCTGCCGGTTCGGAAAATCGCACCCCGCTCCGTGCAGCAATGTGCGGTTGACGTTGAATTTGTTGCTCAACGGATTGGGCGTGTCTTCGGCGTAAATTTTCAGTGGATCGGGGAATGACATGGTCGTGGTATGCTCCAAATAGTGTTCCGGTATCTTACATGGAAACATTTGAAATTGAAGGACGAGAATGCAATCGCAGAGATTGGATTTACGTAATCCACAAATCTGTTACAGTCACTTATTGATGTAAAGTACGCGCCGATGATAGAGTAGGAGGGGCTTATAGCCCGTCCATTCCCGGACCTACCCACCATGTCACACTTGATCCGAATCTCGCTCGCCACCTGTCTCCTCCTCGCCAGCACCTTGACGTTCAGTGCCGATCAATCAATAGAAAAATCGCAACGCCACGCAGTCGATTCGCTCGCGATCAAAGTCGAACCATTTCTTGTCCCGCACTTAAAAGCATTGCGCGAGGGCAAGGCCACGAACGCCATCGCCACACGCGGAGTCGCAGCGTCCTTAAAGGGGCGATTGATTTCAAACGATCCTATTCGCCTGCCGATCACATTAGATGTCCCAGCCATGAACGCCGACAGTCTCACGTCAATCACAGCAACTGGAGCGCGTATCGTTCACAGTAGCGCGCGTTGGAATTCAATCTCCGTCGCTGCGTCGCTCAGCGAAATTGACGCGATCTCACAATTGCCAAACGTTCGCTTGATCAAACTTGCGCGCCGTGCGCACACACGTCAGGAAGGTGTCTGCGGCAATCAAGCTGACGCCGACCAAAACGCCGATCAAGCGCGCACAGTCACAGGCGTCACCGGAGCCGGCCAAAAAATCGGAGTCCTCTCGAACTCCTGTAACCAGACAGCCATCGGCCCCGGCACTATTATAGGAACTGTTCCAAACGCGATATTGACCGGCCTGACAAACCAACTGAGTGGCGATCTGCCAGCTCAAATTCAAGTCATCGATTTCGGCCCAAACGATGTCGTCGCGATCGACGGAGGATTCGCTGATGAAGGGTCGGCGATGATGGAATTGATCCACGACATCGCGCCGAACGCATCGCTCGTCTTCGCGTCCGCCTACGGTTCGCAAGCGATCTTCGCCGAAAACATTCTCAAGCTTGGCCAAGCCGGATGCACGGTGACGTGCGACGATGTTGGTTATTTCGAAGAGCCATTTTTCCAGGACGGACCCATCGCTCAAGCCATCGCCACAAACTACGCGATGGGCATCCCGCATTTCGCCGCGACCGGCAACGACTACGCCAATGGAATCATGGGCACCTATGCGCCGGTGAATCCCAACAACACGGTTGACAGCGGAATCCGCCCGCCGAACGGCGACGATTTTCACAACTGGAACATTCAAGGCACGACGCCAGGTTTTCTGCCGATCGACATCGCTCCGGGCCGATCGCTGAATCCGGTTCTGCAATGGAACCAGCCGTTCCAAAGTTATGGCCTCGGGCCGGGCGCGTCGGTCGATGTAGACATGTACCTCTTTGATGCTCCCAGCGCGAGCGCGAATGTCCTGGCAAAAAGTGAGAACATTCAATTCGGCAATGGCGTCCCTGGTGGCGATCCACTTGAAGAATTCGACATGGGTTTTGGCTATGTGAATAACAGCCCCATCACGCAGCGCGTGTATCTCGCGATCAATCACGTCGCCGGATCGCGCGCGAATACTTTTTTTCGCATCGTCATCATGGACCGCACCGGCTTTTCGCTTCCGTTTGGCGGGACAGGGGCGATCAGCATTTACGGCCACACCGCGAGTGAAAAGTGCATCGGTTGCGCTGCGATTTATTCCGCGTCCATCGAAAGTGGCATCGGCTTCGGAGCGGACTCGACGCACATCCATGCTGAAGCATTTTCCTCGCTAGGAGGAAGTGGAGCCAATGGCATCCCATTTTTTTTCGACACGACCGGCAACGCATTTCCCAACGGTCCGCAATACCGCGACAAGCCTGATATCTCTGCCGTCGATGGCTGTACGACCACTTTTTTCTACCGCGAATACCATGCGTTTCTCGGCGGCAACTATTACCCGCCGCTGTCGAATCATTTTCCCAGTTTCTTCGGCACCTCCGCCGCTTCACCGAACGCGGCTGCTGTCGCGGCACTATTAAAGGAGCGCGCCCCGCTCTCGACTGTCGCGCAAATTAAATACGCGCTTCAATCGACCGCGCGTCTCTCGGTCCTCAACGTCCCCGTCACGCCGCCTGACCGCATCGGAGCCGGGCTGATCGACGCACACGCAGCCATCCTCACCATGCCGATCGTGGTGACGAATCCCGACAATCTGACCGTCAATGTGATGACCAACGCCTCGTTTTCCATCACAGCATCTGGCGCTGCAACACTTGGCTATCAATGGCAAAAAAACGGAGCCGCGATCCCAGGGCAAAACAGCGCAACGTTAAATCTGATGAGCGTCCAAGCGAGTGACGACGGTTCGACCTATCGCTGTATTGTCAGCAATAATTCCGGGACGACTGCGAGCACGTCTGCCGTTTTACACGTCAATACAAACCCGGCTTTCGATAGTGGCCCCACAGCAAATCCAGCTATCGCGAAAACAGGTCAGACCGTCACATTCACCGCGACGGCCAGCAGTGCTCTGGGACAAAATGTGTCGCTATCCTGGGATTTCGGCGACGCCGCATCTGGAAGCGGAACCAACGTCACGCACACATTCGACGCGCCCGGAACGTATTCAATCACCGTCACGGCGTCTGACACGTTTGGATTGATGACATCGAAAACCATCGATCTGATTGTCTTCGATGATTCAAACAATGATGGGTTTCCGGACTTGAATCCAAGCGCTGAAAACAGCAGCTATCCCGACGTTGCAAAGCTTGCGTTGAACCTTGTGCCGAACGCATTGCCTATCGGCCATTTGTGCATCACGCTTAATTTCGGAGTGCCAACGGGGCGCGATTCAATCATGCTGAACGGCTCTATCGTCGTCCCGCAAGGATTCCATTCCGCAGGCCTGCACATTGTTATCGTGGCCGGAGGGCTTGGACGCGAACTGACGCTCGACTCCAAAGGCCGGGCCGCCGTCGCGCCGAATGGTTCGTTCTGTCTCAGACTCAACGCGCGAAAAAATACGGCCACCTATTCGCTGAACATCACACGTGCCTCGTTGAAACCCTTTTTTGTCGCATCTGGCCTGACCAATAAAACCGTTACCAACGAATCACACACGGTTCGCGTTACACTATTTCTAAATGGTAAAATGCTCGACACACTACAGCCGCAAACATACTCCGCAAAATCCAACAAGACCGGTAAAACAAAATAGCGCTGCTCGCGTGGCACGGGCTTTTAGCCCGTGCGTTTCACTCAATACAACACTTTCTCCAAACACAATCCCAACGCTGGAGCCGTCGGTCCTGCCTTGCGTCGGTCCTTCGCGGCCAGTGCTTCCGCCATCCAATCCGGCGGTCGATATCCGCGTCCAACATCCACCAGCGACCCGGCAATGGTTCGCACCATCTGATACAAAAATCCGCTGCCCTCGACCTCAATCATGAACCGTCCGGGAATATGCGGACATGCGTTGATCTCGACGCGATTGATGGTTCGCACCGTCTCCAATTCGCGTCGGCCTTCTTCCACGCGCTTCGATTGAATCAATTTCAATTGCGTGGCAAACGACGTGAAATCATGGGTGCCGACCAAATGCGCCGCAGCCTTTTGCATCGCGACCGGATCAACCGGAAAGCGCATGTGCCAGTGATCCCGGCGCAACATCGACGAGCGTTCGCGCCGGCTGAAAATCGAATACACATAAATTTTGCCGAGAGCGTTGCGCTGCGCGTGAAATGATTCTTCGACTTCCTCGGCCTTGATCGCAGACACGTCTTTCGGCATGTTCGAATTCAGCGCCATGCACAAATACGAGGTGGGGATCTTGATACCTTCCGGCAGGATCAAACTCGCCGTCTGTCCGCGCGCATGAACACCCGCGTCCGTGCGGCTCGCCCCGGAAATGCGGATCGGTTGCAAACAAATCGTGCTCAACGCCCGCTCGACTTCGCCCTGAACCGTCCGGACAGAAGCGTCCGTCGCCGCGCCCGCGCGTTCGCCGCTCTGCACCTGCCAGCCTTTGAAATCAGTGCCGTCATATTCGAGGGTGAGTTTGATGCGCCGCGCTTTTGGAGCAGACGTGGATTCGTCTTCTCCAGAAACGCTCTCAAGATAATGGCCCAGATGAAATGGCGGCGGATTCGATGATGTTGACATGTCGTAAGAAACTACCCTCTGAATCTCAACGCCTTCTTCGCGGCGGCAACAATTTTATCGACGCTCGGAAGCACCGCGCGCTCCATCTCCGTCGCGCTGGGAATCGGGACATCGACCGCCGCGACGCGTTGAATCGGCGAATCCAAATATCCGAACGCCATCTCTTGAACGCTCGCCGCAATCTCCGCGCCGATGCCGCACGTTAAATGCCCTTCTTCAACGATCACGAGCGCCTGCGTCCGGGCCGCAGATTGCGCAACCGTTTCACGGTCCAACGGCGCGACGCAACGCAAATCAACGATCTCAGCTTCGATACCTTCTTGTGCCAAAATCTCTGCCGCTTGGATGCACAGCGACACCATGTACGAATTCGCGCAGAGCGTGATGTCCTTGCCCGCGCGGACGATATTTGCCTTGCCGAGCGGGATGAATTCTTCCGTCGTCGGTACCGGCCCGACTGTGCCGTACAACGCTTTGTGCTCGACGAAAATCACCGGATCGTCCGAGAGCAAACACGTCTTCAACAACCCCTTCGCATCGCGCGGACTCCACGGCGTTACGACGCGCAGTCCCGGGAATTTCATCAAAATCGAATCGAGGCACTGGCTGTGTGTCGCGCCGTATCCGCGATAACCGCCCATCGGTGTGCGCAGCACAAACGACGCGTTCATCTGGCCATTATAGATGTAGTGAAATTTCGCAGCGTGATTCGCGAGTTGGTCGAGCGCGAGCAGAATGAAATCCATGAACATGATTTCACCGATCGGGCGCACTCCACCCAACGCCGCGCCCAAACACATTCCGGCAATCGTCGCTTCGCTGATCGGAGTATTGACGATCCGCGCCGCTCCATATTTCTCAAACATCCCGCGCGTGACTTTGAAGCAGCCACCGTACTCCGCGACATCTTCTCCGAACACAAAATAGCGTTCGTCGCGATCCATCGTCTCGCACATCGCTTCCTGAATCGCCTGCCAATACGGCTTCTGCACGAACTCGGTCGGAGCGCTCTGAACAATCGGCGCATCCGGAATACTGAAGACCGTTTTCGTGTCCGGAACCGGAACGCTCGCGTACACTTTTTCAAACGCCGCTTCAGGCCGGGCCGGGGGCAGTGCGCGGCACTTTTCGATGTTCGCAATCATCTCCGCGCGAATCGTCGTTTCGATTGTCGTCAGCGCTTCAGCTGTGCCGTAGCCACGCTGGACGATCGATGTGCGCAATCGCTCAATGGGATCGCGTTCCTGCCACAAGCGCTCCTCGTCTTTGTTGCGATACAAATTCTGATCGCCCCGGCTGTGCCCCTTCATGCGCCAGGTCTTGCATTCCAGAATGACCGGCACACTGCTTTTCCGAACCATCCCGAGCGCTGCGTGAACTTGATCATAAATCGCTTCGACATCGTTCCCGTCCACTGTCTTGTACAACATGCCGTACGCTTCGCCGCGCCGGGCAATTTCGTAACCCGCCGTCACGGAGGACGCCGGAGTGGACATGCCCCAGCCATTGTTTTCACAGAGGAAAATGATCGGCAAATTGTAAATCGCCGCCATGTTCAAACTCTCATGAAACACACCCTGGTTCGCCGCGCCGTCGCCGAAAAATGAAATCACGGCGTTCTTCGTGTTGCGTCGTTTCAGCGCCAGCGCGAGGCCCGTCGCCACCGGCAATCCGCCGCCGGTGATGCCGTTCGAGCCCATGAATCCGCACTCGACGCCCGCCATGTGCTGCGTGCCGCCCTTCCCGCCGCTGTAGCCCGCTTCGCGTCCGTACAACTCGGCCATCATGCGAAACACATCGCCGCCCTTGGCCAGAAAATGACCATGTCCGCGATGGTTGCTGACGACTAAATCTTCGGTCTTCAAATTCGCACATGCGCCGACTGCGACAGCTTCCTGTCCCGCTGAACTATGAAACGTCCCCGGCAGCCGCCCCGCGCGCGCCTCGTCTTCCATCGTCATTTCAAATGTGCGGATAAGAACCATGCGATGAAACAACTCGATCGGATTCACCACGGGCAAGCGGCGCGTTTCACTGATTTGAGCCATGTCGTTATATGTCCAATTCGCGAATGAAAATACGGCACCCATTACTTTAACGGAACGAAGCGAAATGAAAAGTGGCGCGGATCAAAGTTTGAAGCTGGTAGTCAAGCCGAGGCACCAATCTGCCGAAACTCTATACAGCGAATTGCATCCCGGGGGGGAAACTATGTTCAGACAAATTGGTGCCGTCGTAATGCTCGGCCTTTGTGGCGCTTGGGCTGCGACACATGCCGCCGAGCCCGCTCCTTTAGGAAGTGAGCCTGCCCCGGCGGCGTTTACTCAGCCAAATGTTACTGCAAAAGTATTCAAGGTTTTAGTGCTGACCCAATCAATGGGCTTCAAGCACAGTATTGTAAGCCGCCCCTTGAATGTACCGGGCGCGCTGTCACTGGTTGAATCGACGCTCACTTCGTTGGGATTAAAGAGTGGCGTGTTCGAAGCCGAATGCACTCAAGACGCCACGATCATCACTCCGGAGAAATTGAAAGAACTCGACGCGCTTATTTTCTATACAACAGGCGATCTTCCGATCCGTCCAGCGGCGTTCACAGCAGTTCAGAATTGGTTGCGCGGCGGCAAAGCCTTCGTCGGCATTCACAGCGCGACCGACACCTTTAAAGAGTACCGTCCATATTATGAATTGCTCGGAGCCACGTATCTGCGCCACCCGTGGAATCGCGGGGCGACGATCACGAATCTCGAACCCGGCCACTCAGCCGTCAAAATGTTTCCAGCTGAATTTGCATGGAACGACGAACTGTGTGAGCATCAAAACTTCGACCCGAAAAAAGTTCGCGTACTGCTGTCCGTGAACACGGAAAAGTCGTCACCCAAATTGCCAAAAATGATCCCGCTCTGCTGGGTTCGCGACTACGGCAAAGGCCGAATGTTCTACACGAATCTGGGAAATGGAGCAGCCGCATGGAATGATGCGATGTATCAAGCGCATATTCTAGGAGGGTTGCGGTGGGCGTTAAAACTGGACGAGGGCAGTGCCGAACCGAATCCAGAAACGTCTTTGAAGCAGGATGCAAAAGCGCGTCTGACCGTCTTGGAGACGCAGAAATCGTGGCTGACAAAAGCAGCGAAAAGTTCAGGCATCGACCCGGCGATCATCATTGCTGCAGCAACAAAAACGGCGACCGATGACAAAGCTGCTTTCACAAAACTCCACGACGCAATCAGTGACGCCAGAGCGATCGAAGAGAAGCGCGAAACCGCACTCAAACCCAAGCAACGACCCAGCGATGCGGATGTCAAATCCGTGTTGTCCCGGCGCAACGACATCATCACCATGCTGACCGCCAAGAAAGTACCGTAAGTTCGGTAACGATTTTTTGACGCGTAACGCCGCCCGGCGTGTATGCCTGTGTGATCTGAATTTCAAATTCAAGGAGAATCGTATATGTCACTCTGGCATCGGGCAGTCGTTGCTTTCATTTTGTTCAGTTTGTCAATTGTGTGCGCGGGCGAAGCTGATGCGGGTGGCTATGACCTCTATTTGTTGATCGGTCAATCCAACATGGCCGGGCGTGGCAAAGTGGATGACGAAAGCAAGAAAATCCATCCACAGGTTTTTGCACTCAATAAAGCGGGAAGCTGGGTACCGGCTGTCGATCCGCTTCACTTCGACAAATCAGCAGCGGGAGTTGGCCCCGGGCTCGCGTTCGGCAAAGCGATGGCTGATGCAAATCCACAATCTAAAATTGGTCTCGTTCCATGTGCGGTCGGTGGATCATCCATCTCTGTTTGGAAACCTGGCGCAAACGACGCCGCCACTAAAACGCATCCGTACGATGACATGCTGGTTCGGATGAAAAGTGCTTTGAAGCACGGCAAACTCAAAGGCATTTTGTGGCATCAGGGCGAATCAGATCGCAGCGGTGAAGCTGCAAAACACTACGCTGCAAATCTGACTGAATTGGTGGCCCGACTGAGAAAAGAATTCGATGCGCCGGAGGTTCCATTCATCGCGGGCGAAATCGGATTGTTGAACGAAAAGAACAAAGACGTGACCGAGCAATTTAATACAGTTTTGCACGGTCTGACGAAGTCCATTTCAAACTACGCAGTCGCCCCTGCAAACGGACTCAAAGACAAGGGCGACAACCTCCATTTCAATTCTGAATCCGCGCGGACACTTGGCCAATCCTACGCCAAAATCATGCTCGAATTCGCGAAACGAAAGTAGTGGTTCTGCTCACGTTTCGACATCCTATCGATCACTATTTGGCCAAACCGGTCTTCCCGGTTTTCGCTGTGTAGAGCATCGATTGCGTTTTTTGATACAGCGTGTTGTTGATCGAAATCGAGAACGGAACGCTCACCGGTAATTTCGTGACGGTCGTGTTCGTCAAGCCCAAACTGGCCAGCGCTGTCTGGAAATTGGCGGTCCGCATCGACACCGCGTATCGCGCAGTTTGAGCGATCGTTGTTGTACCGTTAGTCACTTTCAATCCCAACAAAAACGTGCTGCCATTGAGCGAGCCTGAACCCGCCGAGGTCAGTACTACGCTCGTCGCCACGTTGCCGACATTGATTTGCACCGTCGAACCACCCGGTGTGAATCCTGCGGGAATGCTCATCGTTCCGGTGAATGTGATCGAATCGCTGTTAAGTTTTGCAAAGTTCAATTTGATCACCGGGCTGGTTACAGTCAGTGCGTTCACGGTGGAAGCCGCAATGGTCACCATCGTGGTGCCGGTGACAAGTCCGCCATTTTGATCGCTCACTGTGACAGTCGCCGTATAGGTTCCCGCCGAAATATAAGCATGCGAAACATTCGGTCCACTTCCGCCTGTCCCATCTCCGAAAACCCATGCATACGAAATCGTTCCTTCGCCACCGGTCGCGACGGCGGTGAACGTGATGGATACGCCGGTCGTGGTGCTCGACGGACTGGCGGTCGGGCCGGAGGTCAAAGCCAGATTTGTGACCGGTGCATTTTGTGTATAAAGTTCGGACGAACTTTGGACCGTCGCATCAACTGCGGATCCGCCGGCGATGAGAACGTTGCCGGTGTTGAGCAGCGTGGATGAATGGAATTTGCGCGTGCCGATCATGTGCTGGGTGGTCTTCGTCCACGTATCCGTGGTCGGATCGTATAATTCAGCCGTGTTCACGGACGTGCTTGAATTGGTCGCACCGCCGGTCGCCAACACTTTTCCGCTGGGCAAAAGTGAGAGCCTGTGGAACACGCGCCCTGTCGTCATCAGCGTCGAAACAAACGTCCATTTGCCGGTCGCAGGATCGAACAACTCCGCGCTCGAATTTCCGAATCCACTCAGATCGACTCCGCCGCAGATCAAGACTTTTCCGTTTGCGAGCAATACAGCCGCATGTTGCGTTCGGGCGACGCGCAGGCCACCTGTCGTAAATGTAAATGAATTTGTGCTGGGATCGTACAGCTCGGATCCTGATGTGGGGCCGCCAGTGATCGATGTTCCGCCAGCGATCAATACTTTTCCATTCGGCAACAGTGTCGTCGTGTGCCCTGTTCGTGCGATCAGCATGTTCTTTGCTGTTGCAGTAAACGTGTTCGTCATAGGGTCATATACTTCGGCTTTCAGCGATGGAAAATTCGATGCATTAAATCCGCCCGCCAAGAGCACCTTGCCATTATTCAACAACACCGCGCCGAATTCGCCTCGCGCAGTGATCATGGTTTGGGCCGTTGCAGTGAACGTGTCCATAGTGGGGTCGTACAACTCTGCGGTATTGACGGCGAGATTGGTCGTGCCATACCCGCCCGCCAAAAACACTTTTCCGGACGGCAACAAAATCGCCGAATGCGCATACCGAGGCGCGGTCAGTGTGTGCGCGGATGACGTCCACGTATCGGCAGTGGGATTATAGGATTCCGCGCTGGATATCGCGGTCGGAGTCCCATTCAATCCGCCAGCAACAAATACGACGCCTGATGGCAAAAGTGTGGCCGAATGAGCAGTCCGTGCGCCATGCAGGACCTGAGCAGTTGGAGTAAACGAATCCACGGAATACGCTGCTGAAAGCGCTAAAAGTGACAGGGCTATTGCGGTAGTCCGAACAGTATTGAACATCCGAGTCATCATTTTTATCCCATCTATAAATTCGTTAAATCACGTCCACTAGACGCCATCAGGAGTGTGTGCTTCAAACCATCAAAATGGTTTAATGAATTGTCATCACGCGCTCTTAATATAAATGAGACGGTCGCACTCTCTATGAGTTCAGCGGCGCCGATTTATCCCAGCAACTGCTCCCAACTTGAAACCGTCACGCATTGAAATATCAGATCATCCAGAGCTTCATCAGTGCGTATCAAAGCCAGTGCAGCTTTCGTCTTCGCACTTGGAGCGCCAAAAAGTTTCGTGCCAAGCTTTAACAGTGCCTCGGCCTTACCTTCGGCCTTACCTTCGGCCTTACCTTCGGCCTTACCTTCGGCTTTGCCGATTAATTTTCCGTCTTCAAAAATCCCTTGATACGTCACTGATTCTTTCATACC
This sequence comes from Planctomycetota bacterium, assembly GCA_037129555.1. GTDB lineage: Bacteria > Planctomycetota > SZUA-567 > H5-PLA8 > H5-PLA8 > JANXLS01. Next base: position 25,536 of record JBAXUS010000018.1, on the reverse strand, counting down.
TCTGACTCCTTTAAGTAACCCATCCACGAAAGGACGATCATATTTTAACCCCATGAGAATATCGATGGAAGTCCAAAACTCGCCGATTGTCCCAGGGTCAGCGATGGTGGCGAGTCGCTCTTCGGCGCGCTTGACCAAATCGGGAAGTTTTTCTGGATCGATTTCGGCAATGAACGCCAGAGGCAATATTCCAAGTCCTGCTTCAATCAATTCCTCTGCTTTGAATTCCCACACGCGGATGACTGTGTAATGAAATTCAAGAATCGTTGATCCGCTCCCGGCATGAACATGTTTCACAATACCCGTGATCGCGGGATTGTCTGCCTCGGGTCTCAGTAAAATCAAGAAACTCTGCAGAGGCAATCCCAGCGCTTTGCTGCCGAGCGCGTAATACAGCACGATTCGGATATCCATGTCGCGAGAATACGAGGATTGAATTTCCACATGCGCCGCGCTGTCGCGATGTTCTCCGAGCAATAAAATCGCATCGGCCTGCGACGCAACTGTGGACAAATCCGCGTTGCACAACTCCGCCTTATCCGTAGCGAACCCAAGGAAGCGGGCCCATGAGGTTGTGTCGAAGCCCATTAAAAAACGGGATGTGTTGTCGAATACTTTTGCCATTCAAAGCCTCAATTGATTTCAATCTTTCGATAACGCCGCGTCACGTTTCGCAAGTGCTTCCGGCTCTGATCGGTCAAAGTTCGCGAAGTGAATGGCCGTTCCCTCAAACGGATCGTAATTCTTTTTCGTCGCGCCCGGACGTTTGAATAACCACGTCAAGAATCCGCCAAAACCACCGTCCTCGCCCCGGCGCAACATCGCTGTACAACGTCTCAAAAAACGCATGAAGCGCCAACTGCGCGATTTGCGCGTTTCGAATAGCCGCGTTTCAAATTCAGCTTTCGCAGCCATTCCATCAGCGCTCATTTTCGCCAACCGCGCTTCCGACACAATAAGCGCCTCGACAATCGCCGGCCAGCGAGCGCAATTGAGCTGCATCAGTTGGTCAAACGCCGCTTGGTTGCTTGGCGACTCCGGCGTCGGATTTTCAGTGAGTGTCAAAATCGGATTGCGATCCTGTTCGTCGTTCCGTAATCCGCACAGACGCTCGTGAAACCGCTCCATCCATTTACCGGATGCCGTCCAATTGAAATACGTCTCCGCGAATTCGCGCCCCTTCGAGCCGAGATGCGCACGTAATTCCGGCCCCTTAAAGAGATGTTCGATGGACGTCGCCAATTCGAGAACGCTTGCTGTTTTCAACAGAATCGCGTTGTCGCCTTCCGCGAGAAATCGTCCCAAATTAGTGTGCGGCAAAATCACCGGCTTGCCCATCGCTAAAAACTCAGGGAGTTTTGACGGCAGTCGAAACGCATTGAACTCATCGTCATGCCCCGGCTGAATCAACACATCGGCGGCATTCAAAACACGCGGAATGGCGGACCATTCGATGCGTCCCAATTTGATTTCAAAGCGGCGTACACCTTCTTCATTCGGACTCAAGAACGGGTAAAAATCCTCGCCCGTCCGCAACAATTTCGTTGGGACTCCGCGCTTGTTCAACTCGCCGACCGCAAGGTAAAGCGTCCGGACATCTTCGCGATTCGCCCAATGCACGTGGCCTGTATATGACACCACGCAATCGCCCGGCTGAATCCCGGCGAATTCCTTTTCGCGCGACTGAGTCTTGTCCGGATTAAAGCGCTCAAAATCAATTCCCGGCCACAGGATTTCGACCGGCTTGTTATAGGGTAAAAACTCCTTGAGCCGATCCATGATCACGCTCACACCATCCGCGCTGGCCAAGAACTCACGGTACAATCGCGGATGCGAAATGTCGTCAGGGATGCGCTTGTCGAGTTCCTGCGGGTCCAGCGAATTCAACTGTGCCGTCGATAAATTTAGAAATGTTTCGGCCAGCCGCTCTTCGTTGTCTTCCAAATGAATCGCGAGTTTGCAGGTCGTCCATTTGCGCCGCAGCGGCTCGACAAATTTCCGCACAATTTCACGCGGCGTCCAGCAGTGAATCACGTCCGGCGCGTCCCCATTTTTGAACAATTCAACACCGGCATTGACGTCAGTAAACGTGACTGCGTTGAACATGGGATCGCCCAGATTCACAACGCTTTCTTTGTTCTTCGGAACGGCGACAGCGCACGCGTGGCCCATGCGGACGAGTTGGTTTGCGAAACCAAAAACGTGGATTGAACTGTTGCAATAAAAGTCGCCGTAGCTGACAAAAAGAATGTTCATTGTGATGTGCCGCCTGCAGTATCGAGCTGTTTGTAAAAAGCGAACGCATGCGGACCGTCGGTCCATTCACGCACACATTCCAATCCCTCGGGCTGGGGCGTTGGAGCCATTTTTTCGAAGCGTAACACCAGCCGAGCGTGATTCGGATACAGCAACTTTCCCGCTCGCGCCATTTCGTCTTCAGCGGCCTTGCGGCTTGCACTTTCGCGGCTGAAAATAAACGGTGGGTCATACAAAATCAGATCGAATTTCCGCTCGGCTTCAGGCTTGTTACTGCGCAATAAATCGTTGATCACCGTCGATACGTCCGAGCAGCGGACTTCAGCGTTTTTGTCAAGTCGCGTTTTCTTCAAATTCTCATTCAACAAATCGGCCGCGATCCGACGCTTCTCAACAAAGAGACAGCGCTCCGCACCGCGCGACAAGGCTTCGATACCCTGCGTTCCGGCACCGGCATAAAAGTCGGCTACGCGAGCATCGAGCAGCAAGCCCGCAGCATCGAGCATCGAAAACAAACTCTTCTTCACACGGTCCAGAATCGGTCGCGTATCGAAGTCGGGCACTGTTTTTAAATTGACGCCTCGAGCGAGGCCGGACATAACGCGCATAACGCTCCAAAAAAAGGAGGACGACCTTTCAAGGTCGTCCAGTTGATCGTTCGCAGTAAATAATAAAACGCGATTTCATTTTATGTCGATGAATTTTTGACCCGGTTCCATTCCTACGAATCGATGCCGGTTCACCGGCGTAATCGGTGTTCGTCCTGGGAAACCCGCCTGTATATCATGGAAGTAACGCAGGTTGTCGCCTTCATCATTTTTCCAACACAGGAACACGATTCGCCCGTCGTACCGCGAATAGAAATCGAGCAGTCCAATGCGGTAGTCTTTCAGCTCAATTCCCATCGTCTCCAACTCGCGCTGGCAACGAAGTACTTCGTCGCGAAATGTGTCCATCTCGCGTTCGAGAGCAAACGCAGCATCTTCGACTGATCCGCCGGGTGGGGGAGTCAGTGGTAGTTTTTTTCGTTCGATCAGCCGTTTTTCGTGCTCATCGAAATTGGTCATGATGTCGCGCACAATTCGCTTTACGAGCGGCAGGGTGCGTTCGGCTTCGTCCACGGTATACAGTTTGATTCGAGCCAAGGCCATTCTCCTGTTGTGTCCCAGCGCGTCCATGTGAAACACGCCTCATTGTGCCCGTCTTGCGCCCGAATTCAACTCACCGCAGCATGCTTTAACGCATGTATTTCTGATCATACTTTGGGAAACGTCATTTCGCGCTGGCCCTGATATTTGCCCTGGCGGTCTGAATACGCGACCGCGCAAGGGTTCGCGCTTTCGAAGAACAAAACCTGCGCGATGCCTTCGTTGGCATATATGCGCGCAGGGAGCGGGGTGCTGTTTGAGATTTCAAGTACTGCACGCCCTTCCCATCCTGGTTCGAACGGCGTCACGTTGACGATGATACCACAGCGCGCATACGTCGATTTTCCGACACACAGCGTGACAACGTTGCGCGGAATCCGAAATGTTTCGACGGTGATCGCGAGTGCAAAACTGTTCGGTGGGATGTCGCAATACGGGCCTTTGATTTCAACCAACCCACGCGGATCAAATGCTTTCGGATCGACGATCGTGCTGTAGACATTCGTGAAGACGCGAAAATCGTCAGCGACTCGAACGTCGTATCCGAACGATGACAGGCCAAACGAGACGACCGGATTTCCGTCTACCGCACGAACCTGTTGCGCTTCAAACGGCGAAATCATGCCGTGCTCGCGCGCCATTTTTTCAATCCAAACATCGGGACAAATACTCATTTAGCTCAACAATCCTTTTTAGTAGCCCTGCACAATTTCTTCGACTTCCAACTCCGGCCAAATCGAATCACGCAGATGTTTTTCGACTCCAAATTTCAACGTACTGAGCGCGCTGTGGCAACTCTGGCAATGGCCGTGCAACGTGACGAAAACACGGTTGTCGTCAAGTCGCACCAATTTAATGTCGCCGCCGTCCGCATGAATCGCCGGACGCAAATCGTGCTCGAGTGCTTCTTCAATCCGCGCCAGTCGCTCGGACGCATTCATCTCCGGCCACGGCTTGCGCGGGACCACCGGTTTCGCGGCGGCCTTTTCCAACACGCGTTGTGCGACTGGCGATGAATCTGGATAGACGAAACCATCAGGTGCGACCTTCATCTTCACATCGATCACTCGAACGGGCGCAGGCGGATTCTTTGCGAGCTCTTCAGCTCCCGGCATCGGCGTCCCGGCCAACCGGTGTGACGTTTCGTATTCTTCACGCGTGATGTGAACGCGATAGTTACCGCGCGCACAACGGGCCAGAATCGCATCAATATCTGGATGGCACGTGTGGCATCCGGCTCCCGCTTTTGTGGCTTTTGAAACCGCATCAACAGTCGTCAAACCACGCAATCGAATCGCGCGCTCCACTGCGCTTTCACTGACTTGAAAACAGTAACACACGAGCGGTTCGCCCGGAGTCGATTTCTCGCGCGGAGCAACATTGCGGTATTTGCGATTTGCATCGTCGAACGCGTCGAGAATCATCACCAGCTTCCGTTGCTTTAATTCAGGAAGCCCGTCCAGTTCCTGGTCCAAATCTTCCGCCGAAATGCGCAGCGCTTCGTCGAGCGTTTTTCCAACGGCCATCGAGCAAAAACACGATCCGCTGGCGATCGGCATTCCAGTCCCAAAATTCTGAAATCGAATATCCATAATACGCTCGTCGGAAACCCGCAGGCGCGCGGAAACGCGCAACGCGTCTCCTCGCGCAATGTGTCCGGAGTCGCCCTGCAACAGCAGCTCGGTTGCCGGATCAATGTCCTTGGCCGTGAGACTGCCGAGTTTCTTCGGACGCAAAAAATGTTCCGCCACTTTCGCGGAGAAATCCATCGTGGCCATGCAGGCTCCAGAGTGCTGCGAATCAAACGACAGCGTCAATTGTATCTGAAAATTTTGCAATTGCCACGCCGCACCCACGCGCTCGATATGGTCTCCCTCCGCGTTTTCGTGTATGATACGTAGACTTTAAAAGGCCTGAGAATATTCAATGCGTATCGTAGCAAGCAATCCCGACGCGATCGGGGATTTCATCATCCGCCAGCCGTTCTACGCCGCGCTTCATCACGCCGGTCATGAGCTTTTTCTGATCGTCCGCCCGCATGTCTTGCCGTTCGTATCACATGTCGCGCCATTCGCCAAAGCCATCGCGCTGCCCGCCGATCCGTACAAAACGGATGTTGCTGCGAACTGGCTTCTTTATGCTGCGCTGATCGAAAAAGTCGAAGCATTCAAGCCAGAACTGATCGTCCTCGCCTCTTATTATTGGACCGCATTTGAAGAGCGATTCGCAACGCAATTCAATGCAATTCCAATCGCTGGGATGTCGGGGCGGCACACCGGAATGCCTCCGACCAACGGACTCCTCTCGCCGGGTGGCCGAGCATTCACGACGCTCGTACAAGTTGATGAACAGTTGCCGGAACTCGAAAAGTATCAAGCGCTCGCTCGTGCGATTTTGAAGTCCGAAATTGAACCAGCTGACCCAAGCATGTCGATGACCTCTACTGATGAGAACGCTGCACGGCTTGAGCTATTCTCGCTGGGATTAAAGCCCAACGATTATTGCATTGTCTGTGTCGGCGGAACGACGAATGTCACGATTAAGACCTGGCCGGCCGAACGCTGGGCCTCGGTGTTATCGAGTTGGATGAACAAGCACGGCGCCCGGATTTTGTTCACGGGTTTGCGCAGCGAAGAGCCTGCCATTGACTCCACGCGCGCCTTGATGAGTGGAGCTGCCGCGCGCACCTTCAAGTGGATCGACGACACAGGCTCAAAGATTGAAACGCTGCTCGGATTGATCGGACTTTCAAATGGATACATCGGCCACGACACGGGTCCGATGCACATGGCTGCCGCTCTGAAAAAACCGGTGTTTGCGATATTCGGCGGTGGACATTGGGGGCGTTTTTTGCCCTCGTCACCGGCCACGCGTGTGCTCACCGCGAAGGTGCCGTGCGCGGGCTGCGGTTGGAATTGTCCATACGAAAAAGCCTACTGTGTCCAGTCCGTTTCGACGGACGACGTGCTTGCCGCGCTCAACGATTTGACTGCGTCCGCCACATCGCGCCGGGACGTTCGAACTTTAGAACTCGCGCCGGACATCGCCTCCGCAATGCTCGCTGAAAGTGCGAAAATCGCCGTCCGTGAGAGGCATGATTTATACGTGTCAAATTCGCTTCTCGCGCAGCGCGATGCGGAACTTGCCGTCGTTAAAACGCACGCGGCTTCTGTTGCGCAAAACGCGGAAGCCAGTCGTCTAGCCGCGTCCGGAGCAGAAGCGGCGTTGAGGCGAATCGATGATATGACTTGGCACGAGCGCATTCGCGACACGGGTTACCGCATTGGAAAAGAAATTGTTTTCGGACGTCGCTATGTTCGCAAGCCGGAAGAGCGACCACTCCCGACGATAACCGTGGTCACGCCCGTTTTTAATTGTGCGGGCTACATCCGCGACACGCTCGAATCGGTGTTGAATCAGAATTATCCGAACCTCGAATTCATCGTGGTCGATGGCGGTTCAACGGATGGAACGATTCACATTCTGAACGAGTACAAAGACCGGATCACGCGCATCATTTCCGAACCGGACAATGGAATGTACGACGCGATTGGAAAAGGCTTCGATGCGTCGAAGGGTGAAATCCTCGCGTACTTGAATGCTGACGATATGTACGAGCCCGGCGGGTTGTTGCGCATCGGCGCGTGGTTCCGCGATCATCCGGACGCGGACGTGGCGTATCACGAAAACACCGTTGCATCGAACGGCTGGCGGTTCGCAAATGTAGCTCAACCGAGCGTCGGAATGTACGACCTCTTAAAGGGGCACATTTTGTTTCAGGACGGCGTCTTCTTTCGCCGCAAAGCGTACACAGCTATCGGCGGCGTGAACCGCGCGTTGCGTCGGGCCGGGGATTACGCGCTTTGGTTGGAGATGTCGCTCTGGTTTAAATTCCATCGTGTGTCCGGGCACGTCAGTTCGTTCCGCGTCCGCTCTGGTCAAATCAGCGAGAACATGGAGGCGTACGAACTGGAGCAGGTCACCGCGCTCGACTCGTTCTCCAAACATGTAACGACCAAGCGTGCGCTGTGGCGATTGCCCGGGCGAATCGGCAACGGCGTGTTGAATTTCATCGAATCGAAATTCCGAACGCGTGAGTTCTTTTATCCGGTCGATTTTCCGAACATGCCACCGCCGCCGTGCGATGAACCCAGCCTACGTGCGCCGTTGCCCGTGTGCCCTTTAAGTGGAGCGCCGCCGGATCGCCTCCTTTTAAGTGCGCGGCATCCGATGCTGCAGGAACTCGATATGCAGCGCATGTATCTGTGCGAGTCGTCGCGCGTCGCGATCAATCATCCCGCGCCCAGCGGCGTGCAATGGAAGCGGCTTCGCTCCAATCGTTTTGCAGTACCGTCGGTGGATTGGTCGAACCCACCCGCCGGAGTCGCTGCGCCTTCTGCGCCGTACGCGTCGCCGTATGCAAAATCAAAGATGGGTGGAACGGCGTGCGAGAGAGTGCTGCGAAGTGCGGCGTGCAAGGTCTTGCGTCCGAACAACGATTTTCTTTCCGCGACGGCCGCCGTTCATCGCAACGCGGTCGCGATGCTCACGCAGTTGTTCGACGCCAACGACACGCGCGTACGTTTTCTCGATGTTGCCGCGCTGGATGGCGGGATGCTTGATGTGGTTGCGAGCAAGACAAAGTGGCAACGCGCGGGCGTTGAATCCGATCCGGCTCTGGCGGCGGTGGCTCGCAATCGGGGGCACACCATCGTCGAATGTTCAGAGGCTGAAGCCGCCTGCGTGCTCCCAGCCGATGAGCAATTTCACATCGTCCATCTCGGCGCATTGTTACCGTATTTGGCGAATCCAATTAAGACCGTCAACGCGTTAAAGAATCTGCTGACGCCTGGTGGTGTGCTCGTGATGGGTTCGCCGAATCTTGATTCTAAGCAACAAGAATGGTTCGGGCCGGCGTGGGCGCATTGGCACCTGACCCGGTGGCACGCGTTGTATTCGCGGCGGGCATTTGAAGAACTTGCGCGGCTGGCCAGCATGGACATCATTCTCTCGGGTAGTTTTTCGCACGCGGAATGGACAGCGTTTGGAATGCACTTCCAAGCGCATGGACTGGCGTGGTCTGTGCCGGAGATCAGCGCGATTCCGGAAAGCGCGTTTCAACACGCGGGGCGAGTTCTGCGGTTTGTGTCAAGCCCGTGGGACTATTCGGGGCGCGGCGACTGGATCACAGCGGTTTTGAAATCGAAGTAACGCGCGTGCTTGGTGTATGCTGTCGAGACAACCACCCTTTTTTATGGAACGAAAAAATGAAGCAGAGAATTTCCGCCGCCCTCGTTGCGGCACTTGCGTTGATTACGTGTTACGAACTTTCAGCTGGTGAAGGCCCGAAGCCTCCGCCGAAAAAAGCGGTACTGCCGGACGCTGCGAAAGTTGAGCTTGAAAAAGGGCTCACATCACTGGGTAAAGAAATCGACGCCCTGAAAGTGGAATTGAAGGACAAACCCGCGCTGCTGGTTTTGATTCCAGACATTCAAATTTTTCACAACGCAGTCCGCTTCGCACTTGAAGACGACTTGTTCTTTGAGAATCCAAAGACGAAAAAGATCAGCGAATTCGACACCGCGAAAAAACTGCTCGCAGCCGGTGAAGAACGCGCGAAGCAGTTGCGCGGAGGCCACGCGCCGTGGACTGAGGCGACCGGTCCGGTTGTGCGCGGATATGTGTCGAAACTCGACGGCACTACGATTCCCTACGGCATCAATGTCCCGGCAAGTTTCAAATCTGGCGACACGACTCCGCGCCGCGTCGATTTCTGGTTCGTGGGTCGCGATGAAAATTTGAGCGAACTTAAATTCATCGGCGGGCGTCTCGCGGGCAACAGTGAATTCCCACTCGAAAATGGATTCGTTCTGCATGTCTACGGGCGGCGTTGCAATGCGTACAAATTCGCGGGCGAAATGGATGTGCTCGAATCGCTTGATCACGTTAAAGCTCATTACCCGGTCGATGAGAAGCGCGTCTGCGTTCGAGGTTTTTCAATGGGTGGCGCGGCCACGTGGCACATCGCATCGCATTACGCGGGGCGCTGGGCGGCGGCCAATCCGGGCGCGGGATTTGTGGATGTGAAAAATTATCAGGGCCTCGATAAAAAAGGTGTGAAGACGCCGTGGTACGAAGAGAAATTATGGCACTGGTATGACTCGCTGGACTATGCGATTAATCTGACCAATACGACGCTCGTCGCGTACAGCGGGGAGATTGACACGCAGAAAGCTGCGGCTGATTTGATGGAAAAAACGCTGAAAGATCAAGGCGTGAAAATGACCCACATTGTTGGGCCGCAGACGGGGCACAAGTATGAACCGAAAGCGAAGATTGAAGTCGCGAAATTGGTGGACACGGCTGCGACGAAAGGCCGCGACCCGTTGCCCAAAGAATTCAAATTCACGACCTTCACGCTCAAATACAACACGATGAATTGGGTGACGATTGACGCGTTGGAGAAGCATTGGGAGCGCGCGACGGTTGAAGCAAAAATCGTGATCGGTGATAAAAGCGGGATCGTGCTGACCACATCAAACGTCACAGCATTGACGTTAAATTTTGAGAAAGGCACGACCCCTTTCGGCGGACTCGCGCCTGTGATTCTTGATACCGTTCAACTTCAAGCGCCAGTTCCTCATGCTGATAAATCGATGTCCGTTTCGTTCGTTAAAAATAACGGTAAATGGGATGTGGCGGCGCTTGGTCAAGCCGAACTGCGAAAGTGCCATAATCTTCAAGGTCCTATCGATGATGCCTTCATGGACTCCTTTATGATGGTTCGTCCGACTGGTACGGCGATCAATGAAAAAGCGGGGGCGTGGGCGAAAGCTGAAATGGCGTACGCGTCGAAAGAATGGCGGCGGCAATTGCGCGGGGAAGTGCGCGTGAAGAACGATTCCGATATTACGGACGCCGATATCGCCGCGCATAATCTGATTCTGTGGGGCGATCCGTCGAGTAACAAAATCCTGGCGAAGATCGCTGACAAGCTTCCCATTAAGTGGAGTGCGCAGGGCATTGAAATCGGCGCGAAGAAATTTGCGGCAGACTCGTGCGTCCCCGTTTTGATTTATCCGAATCCGTTGAATCCGAAGAAGTACATCGTGATCAACAGCGGGTTCACGTTCGCGGAATTTTTGTCTGCGAGCAACTCCCAGCAAACGCCGAAGCTGCCGGATTGGGCGGTGCTCGACATGTCCGTGTCGAATGCGAAGCGCTTGACTGAAGGCGTCAAAGATGCGGGATTCTTTGGAGAGCGTTGGGAGCTTTTGAAGGACGGGAAGTAGGGACGTTTTGTGCGGAACCGATGCAAACTCCTTAAAGGATTGGAATGATGATCAAGAAGAAAGCGTACATCGCACTCGCAATTGCGTTCCAATTTGCATTTGTCAGTTTACGAGGGGAGGAGCGCCCGGTCGTACCCAATCCAGAGTCATTGCCGGGAGCGAAAGTCTCGTTGTTCGGAGTGTTGGCATCTGCAGAAAGCAACAAGCTTATCGTAATGGCTTCCAATCTTGATCGCAACACGCTGATCGTCGAAGACAAAGAGGATCGAGCAGAAGTCATACGCTCGGAGAGTTTTGACTGGTCTCAATCAAGGAATACTCACGGCGTATTTTTCAGTTCAGACGGAAAGCGTTTCGGCGCGCTCTGGGGCTACGGACGAATGCTGATGGGGCGTGGATTTCAAATCTTCAATGATCCACAGCAGGAACGGGAAGTGTTCCCAGTGTTTGGCGACTTAACGCTCGGGGATTTTGAATTTGGCATCACGGATGACTGTTCGACAGTAGTTGCTCCGGGCTTATATGGTGTGGTGTGTTGGTCCCGGCGGGGTGATGAGTGGAAAGAGGCATGGGCCATCGATTATTGGAAAAGCAAGCCTGAGGCTGACTGGCCGTTTGAGAACAATCGCAAACTGGTTCCTTCGTTCGATGCGTTCATTCCGCGAGGCGCAGATTATGTATTGGTGACGTTTAACTGTTCTGGAAAAGAGGATAAATTCAATCTGCTTGAACAGCCGGAAAGTTCTCACAGTCGTTATATTGCCGCGTTGAATTTGAAGGACGGGAAGGAACGCTGGCGTTGCGATGTTCCGGTTGCGAAAGCGACAACGTACGCGCATCTCATCACGAGTCCTGATGGACAACAAATTGTGCTGCAGGTGGATTCGGGCATTAGGCACAATGGGGAATCTGATTATTACAGAATCGATGGCGGCAAACTGACGAAGACGTTGAGTCTCAAGGAAATTCCACAGGCTAGTATTGTAGCGAACAAGACAGGTTGGATCGCCATTGCAAGCAATTCGATGGAGCATGCTGGCGAAGTTCGTAGGGCAGATGGAACAATAGTGTGGCAGTCCCCAGCAAACTCTCCTCACATTACCAGCCTGGCGTTTGCTGACGATGGCATGTCACTTTATTTTTCAGACGACAAGGGACACCTTTCGTGCGCGGATGAAACCGGGAAAATTGTTTGGAGTGTGGCCGCGCCACGGGTTCAAAAACTCGCGGTAAAAGGAAATCGAATCTATGCCGCTGGTCTCGATGGGCAGCTCACATGTTTTGAACATGAAGGCAAGAAGATATGGGCCTTGGACTGTAACACACGTTGGGCACCGCACCATTTGCGGAAGACGGTGTCAGAGCGAAACAACGGTATGTATTTGATTCAAGCTTCCCGGGCACCGACGACAACAAGAAAAGTTCCGGTGGGCGAGAATTTACTTAGATCAGGAAAAGCGACATTATCCGTAGGGTGTCTTGTTTCGGGCGACACGAAAAAAGTTATTGAATTCAATACTGCGCTGTTAACAAACGGCATTTTCGACGACGTCACGAATTCGTGGTTGGACGGAGCGGACCGGATCTCAGGGAGTGCGTTTGCTGAAATTGAATTCAAGGATCCGACGGATGTTCACTCATTGACCGCATACGAGAACAGTACCAACCCTCTATCATGGCCGAGCGAAGCGTTCGTTCAAGCTTTCGACGAGGCTGAAAAGAAATGGAGCACGGTTGCGCGCGGTTTGTTTTTAGTGGGGCCGACGAATACCTACACGCTCAACTTGAAGGGCGTGAAAAAGATTCGATACATGCCGTGGAGTCGTTTTTTGAAGAGTATGAACACCTGCGAAATTGAAGTGCGGTGACCTGATAGGGCTCCGAGGCGTTTAATCAGAATAGAGCACGTTCTGAGTGCTCCGCTTTTTTCCATCTTTGCCCGAAGCCGCACTCCTTATATAGTGGTGTACCATTCGCCCGCTCGATCCGCTTGCCTCTCATCGGAGTTCATTCATGCGCTCAATCATTCGACATGCCGCCGCGCTGCTTTCATTGTGTGTTGTGTTTTCGTGTTGTGCGGAAGAAGCGCCGAAGTTGCCGGATGGTGTGGACGCGCTGCCGAAGGAATTGAATCTGCGGTTGAAAGAGTTGTTGAAAAGCGCGGAGAAATATCGCGGGCTGAAGTGTCTGCATGCCGTCCCGAGCGGATCACTGAAAGAAGACGCGCTGCGGGCGAAGATGCGATTGGCGTTTGAAGAGGAATTGCCAGCGTCGAAGATGACGCCGTTTGAATCAGCGCTGAAGTCGCTCGGATTGATTCCCGAGGCGATGAATCTGGGAAAGTATTATCCGGAATTACTCACCAGCCAGGTCGGCGGATTTTACGATCCGCGCCGCGAATACCTCGTCATCGTTCAACGTGAAGGCGGGTTGCTCGGCAAGGAAGCGACTGAGAAATTCGGCAAAGAAGCAGCACGTAAAATGGAAGAGACCGTGATGGTTCACGAGTTGACTCACGCGATTCAGGACCAGCATTTCAATCTTCGAAAATTCATGATCGAAGACCCTCTATCGGATGCTGCAGCGGCACGCACGGCACTGGTCGAAGGCGACGCGACCTTGACGATGTACAATTTTTTCAGCGGCATGAAGCTCGAAGACATGCCGATGGTGGACGACCTCATTGCAAGTCTGATCAAGGATCCGAAGGAATTGATCGCGATGTCTCCGGACATGCCGGGATCGAAGGAAATGGAAAACGCTCCGGCGTGGTTTCGGGATTCGATGTTATTCACGTACATGCAGGGCTATGTGTTTTGCATCAAAGTGAAAAAAGCGGGCGGGCAGGCGCTGCTTGATCACGCATTCACGATCAATCCGCCGCGCAGCACGGAGCAGATTTTGCATCCGGAAAAGTGGATCAGCAAGCGCGATGATCCGATTGATATCGACATGCCAGGAATGGCCGAGCATCTTGTCGGTTGGACGAAAGCGACTGAAGGAACGTTGGGCGAATTGGGTATGCGAATTTGGCTTAATGAAACGCTTAAAAATAATGATGCATCCGCGCTGGCTGTGGAAGGCTGGGGCGGAGATCGGTTCGCTGTGTTTGAGAAAGGTGGCGCGCGGTTGCTCTGTTGGGTGAGTGATTGGGATACGGTTGAGGACGCTGCGAAATTCAAATCTGCGTGTGCAAAATTGGGGTTGGATTGGTTTGTAAAATCGAACGGCGCGAAGCGCGTGACGTTGACGCGCGGAGCCACCGCCGAGCAAGTTGGAGTGCTGCATAAAACGCTGGCCGGTGCCATTGCTTCGGTACCTGACAACAAGCAGATTAACCTTGCTGCGGTTCGAAAAAACAATGTGAAAGCGCCAAGCGAAACGACTGGAAATGACCTCACCACATTGTTGGGTAAAGACGGAAATGTGGATGTGGACAAACTGCTCAACGATCCCAACATCGGGAAGTTGATGAAGGAATTTGGTGGCGAAGCGAATGGACTCGACATGGGCGAGATGATGAAGAATCCGCTCATTAAAGACATGATCAAACAGATGATGTCGCAGAAGGCGCCGGCTGGACATGTGTCGCCTGATGGGCGCGGCTACGCGAATGAGGAACTTGGTGTGTCCGTCAAGATGCCCGATTCAGCGAAAGAGTGGACGTTGGATGGCAAACCGAATGTTCCGATGGCGGTGGTTGGGATTGAAAGCCCTGACCACGCGGCGCATATTCAAATCATTTCTCAACAGATGCCGATTACGATGCCGATTGAAACGCTGGGACCAATGTTGGAAATGGGATTCAAAATAGGCTTGAAAGACTACAAGAAACTCAAAGAGGGACTGATCGGAGAAGGGGCGTCGAAGGGGTATGAGTTCCACTACACCGGCAACCAATTCGGGATTTCGGTCCACATGGCGACACGTTTTTATATGCGCCCGGGGAAGATGTTGGTCATCAACGCGAGTACTGAAGAAGGGGCGTGGTCTAAGAACGAAAAGATTCTGATGGACATTTTAAATGCTGTGAAAGTGACTGAACCGAAAGTCGTCCCGCCTGTTGAGCCGCTGAAAGAATAGTGCGCGTGATCAAGCGGCTTGCGACATTTCTAAAAACAGCGATCATGCGCGACGGCGCGTTGGTGATTGGTGCGCAGGGTATGTCGGCGCTGGTCGCGTTATTCGTGGACGCGTATCTGTTTCGTACACTTCCGAAATTCGAGCAAGGCGCGCTGGCGTCGGGACTGGCGTTGGGAGCGGGATTGTTGCAGGCGTCTGATCTCGGATTGGCTCTGACGACGATCCGCGTTGGGGCAAACTACATCGCTGAAAATCACCCTGACAAAGCGGCGAAATTGTTTCGATCCATGCTCGCAGCGCGGGTCGTGTTTGCGTTCCTGACTCTACTCCTCACCACTTTTTTTGCGGATCGAATTGCGCTTACTATCTTGTCGATGCCAGGCGGGCGGATGATTGTTATTGGCGCTGCCATGGGCGTGCTGGGAAACGCGGTGGTGTGGTGGGGCGTGGATGTCGCTCAGGCTCGGAGGGCGTTTGGATCGTATTCGATTCAACAACTGCTCAGCGCTTTTTCGAAAGCACTGGTGGTCGCGATGTTGATTGTGCTCGGGGGAAAGATGTTTACCGAGAACACTGCGGTTTCAATTCTCGTTGGGATCGCAGTGGCTAACGTGGTGTGTGGGTTGACGAGTTTACTGTTGACGCGCGACGTGTTGGTGTCACGCAAATTGGAAGTAGAAACATTGGATGTGCATATTGCCAACACATCGATCCGATATTTCGAATTTGGCGCATATGCCTGTGCCGTTTCGGTGCTGACCGCGTTGAGTGCGAATGCGGATGTTTTGTTGGTTCAGCATTATTTGAAAGAAGAGGATACGGCTGTATTGGCCTGTGCGCGGCGGCTAGCGATGGTGTTGAATTTAATTGCGACGGCTGGTGTGACCATTTTGCTTCCGCGGGCGGCAGCATTGGAATCGCGCGACGCTTGCAAGGCATATGCACTAAAGGCCGCAAAGATGGGATTCATATTGGCGGTGGTGATGGCGGGCGGGTTAGCTGTTGCGGCAAGCACTCTCGTTCCGATTTTTGGCGGAGCGAATTACACCGCGTCGATACCTATTTTGCGATGGTTGTGTTTGGCGCATGGAATTGGAATGGTGCTGACACCGTTGATGCTCGTTTTTTATCCGTTGCGCCGGGAGGGCGTGATTGTTTTTTTGTGTGCGCTTCAATTGGTCGCTCAGGTTGGGCTGGGAATGCTGTGGGCACCAGGATACAGGCTCGAAGGCGCGGCGTGGGCGATGGTAGTTGCGAAATTCTGCGTGGCAGTGGCGACGTTATTTTTTCTGAGCAAGGCATTCAAGTGCGTGGATTCAGTGTCAAAATCCGCGCCCATCCGGTAAGATGCAGTTCATGAATATTGTTTTATCAGGTCCCTTTGGTCTCGGCTCCATTTCGGACGAGATCGTTCTTGCAGGTGTGCTCAAGCCGCTGCGTGCGGCGAAGCATGATGTCACCGTTTTAACGGCAGACAAAGCCGCAACCGCTGCGCAGCATGGTGTCGAGACGATTACGTTGCCGTCGCCATCGAGTTTGATGAGTTCGAACCCGGCGTGGAAAGCGCTCGACAAGGCTCACTTTTTTGCAATTTGCAGCGCGGGCGTGATCAGCGACAAAGGCAAAATTCCGGCGCGCGTCTGGCTCGCTCAATTGGAATATGCGCGACAGATGAAGATGGCCACGGGCGTTCTTGGCGTGGGTGCGATTCCGATTCCCGACAAAAAAGAATGCGTCCGGGCTCAGCGGTTCATGCATCATTTTGCGGACGGCGTTTCAGTGCGCGACGAAGCGTCGAAAACCGCGCTCGTGGCATACGGATTGAATGCGAACCGCGTTTCGGTGACGGGTGATCCGACGCTCGCGTTGTTCGACGAAGACGCGGCGAAGAAACCACTTGCTGTTGGCCCGAAACGGATCGCGTTTTTCTTTGCTGACGGCGTGCCGATGCGGCATACGTTCCAACCCGATTCGACGCTCGCGCCCGCACCGTTGGCGAAGGGCCTCAATGCGTTGATGAAAGCGTTGAATGCGGAAGGCGTCCACGCGTCGATTTTCCATGACGCGTCGCGCTCGAACGCGAAGCTTGCGCGGACGATTGCTGAAGGAGCGGCGCCGGAAACTGCGATGTTGTTTGGAACGGATGCACCGATGGCGGCGATGTGTGCGAGCATGGCGTCGTGTACGCTCGCGATCACGGACACGTTGCACGGCTTGCTCTTCGCTGCGGCTCATGCGGTTCCGGCGATTTTCTTTCATGAAGGGGCAGAGCTCCCGGCGCTGCTGGCAAAGTTGGGAACGGGTAGTGACTGGGCGATTCAAACGACGATGGGCGCGTTCGATCCGGATGCAACGTTGGCGCTGGTGAAATCCGCGATGAACAAAGCTCCTGAGTTGCGCGCATCGCTGGTGAGTGCGGTGAGTGTGCTCGCAAAGAAGGAAGCGCAGAACGCGCGATTGGTCGAGAAGCTTGTTCCGAAGCGTAACCGCTATCCGAAAGACCAGGCCGCGTTGGAAGCGCGGGCGAACGAAAAGCGAAAGTAGTTTCGAAACATGCGCTATATAGTCGATGCCTGCAACCTGATGTTCGCGAGCCACAAGCTCGAAGCGGTTCTTGAAGAGCATGGGTTTCAATCCGCGCGCGCGATGCTTGTTGGGATGTTGGAACGGTTTGTTCGCTCGGAAGGTTTGGAGCAGGCGACGGCTGTTTTCG
The DNA here is from genome assembly GCA_037129555.1 of Planctomycetota bacterium. GTDB lineage: Bacteria > Planctomycetota > SZUA-567 > H5-PLA8 > H5-PLA8 > JANXLS01. The sequence continues at coordinate 8,044 of JBAXUS010000018.1, read as the reverse complement.
ATGGCTCCGAAAAAGGCGCGCACCGTCCGCGCCGCGCGACGGAAGCGTGCGGCAAAGTTTTACTGATTTATGCAAACCCGCGTTCGGACGCGGACCGCGCGATTATTGAAATGGTCGAAGACTCGCCGCGCCCGGGCGAAATTACTGTCGTGACGAGCGACAAATTCATCATCAAACACATACGCGGTGCGAGCGCGCATCACGTGTCGTGCCGGGATTTTTTGAGGCAAATGGGCCGCGCCAACCGCCGCGCTGCTGACCCGTTGCGCGGGGAAGATCCGCGCAAATTTACAACGGGTAGCATGACGCAGAATGAAGTCGATTATTGGATGGAAATTTTCGGTATCACGGAGTAACTCCGATTATTTTCTCTGACCCGACCCGCGTGTTTGGAATGCGAGGAACAGCGTCGTCAGCCACACTGGAACCGAAATCACGCTGCCTACAAATGCGCTGATGAACGCGAAGAGTGTGTGAAAATCGGCGAGCGTCCAGTCTTTGTAAAACTCCTGTTTCTTGGCTTCAGCCATCACCTGCTCCATGCCTTGAACCGGAAATCCGAGCGCGATATCGAGCGGCATGCAGATGACGATTGAAATTGCAGCGGCGAGAAAGACGTGGTACGGACCGGATTTCATTTGCCTGATCAACGAAAATAATCCACCAATAAGCAGGACGTTGAACACGTACACGGGCCAGGGCGCGAGGAAGGTTAGCGAGTAGGGGTTGAGATGCAGGACGATACAATTCAGCGTTTGAAGTGAGAGCCAACCCGTGGTGAGCATCGTGGCTAAAATGCTTGCACCGCGTAAAACGGCGTCGGTACGCATCGTGGATTGCATGGCGGCGGTTGCTGCGTCAATGCGTTTAGGTTGGGGCTCCTCGAGTTTCAAACGCGCGTCAAAAATTTCGCCACAGAACCGGCATTTGCGCGCGGCTGCGCGAATCGTCTCCGCGCACATCGGACATATTTTCGTCGCCTCGGATGCGGAGAGCGACGTTTGCGGAATTACCTTTTCCGTATCGATGAGCGCGGGCGCAGCGCACGGCGCATCGGACGTGGTCGATGCTGGTATGTGAACGTCCAATGAGGGCGTTGCTGTTGCAGCGGCGGGATGCGGGATCAACATTTTTGATTGGCAGCCGGGGCAGGTCGTTCGCATCCCAGCGAATTGGTCTTGGGCAAACAGGTCTTTACCGCAGGTCGAACATTTGAATTCAATGGCCATTCACGTCCACTCAAAGCAAGGGTGTTGGCGCGGCACATCACAGGCGGTCGCGCGAAAGTTTCGAGCACACTACGTTATCGGTAATGGTGCGGAGAGCCAGTTCCTTTATCATCGCGCCGGGATCAAAATGGAACAAGAACGCTTTCAATGGGACGACCCTTTATATATAAACGGGTGTGATGCTATTTGGGAATTTGGGTGGGTCGTAGTTAGGGGAAGCGGACATGTTCACGGGATTGGTTCAGTATGTTGGGACGTTACGGTCGCTCGCGGCGTCAAGTGGTGGCGGTGCGCGGTTGGGGATCGAGATCGGACCGTTGGCAGGTGACGCAAAGCTGGGCGACTCGATTGCGGTCGAAGGCTGCTGCCTCACTGTCGTGACGTTGAACGGGACGCATGCAGAATTTGATGCGGTGCCGGAGACGTTGAAGCGTACGACGATGGGTGAGCTTCGCGGCGGAGCGCGAGTGAATCTGGAAAGCTCGCTGACGCCGGGATCGAAACTTGGTGGGCATTTTGTCCAGGGGCATATCGACGGAACCGCTCGCGTAGTACGTGTCGTAGAAGGCGGGCGCTGGGCGGAGTGGCATTTTGAATTGGACGATCACGCGCTGGCTGAACAGATTGTTGAGAAGGGCAGCATCGCGATTGACGGTATAAGTTTGACGGTAGCCGGATGCGATGCTCGCGCGGGGACATTTTGGGTGGCGCTGATTCCTGAGACGCTCGCCCGGACAACCATTGCGTCCAAACGCGAGGGCGCACGCGTCAATATTGAGACGGATATTCTGGGTAAATATGTGCTCGCCGCGCTGAACGCCCGGTTGCCCAAGAGCGCTGGGTTGACGGTCGAAAAGTTGAAAGAACTCGGATACTAATCCAAGCGAAATTTGAATTGACTTGTGATCTGTATAGATTAAGCTTTGTATTGCAAAGTGAATCGAGCGGGCGTTGGGATGTCCGCGTCATCGTGAGGAATTTTTGTGCTCATTCCAGGACCTATGGCTCAATCCGAGGCGTTGCGCGCGTTGTCGGAGATTCGTTCGGTGATCGATCGCAGTACGCGTTACTCGACGTTCTCGGCGCTGTCAGGATTTTTGACCGGAGCCGCCGCGATCATAGGAAGTGGCGGCTGTGGTTATTACGCGGACTTTGTTGGCGCGCGCGCTGAAGACATGACGTTCGTTTATGTGTGGGCTGGGGTGTTTGTTTTCGCAGCGGTACAGCATCTGATTTTGACGACATTGAAAGCGCGGAAGCGCGATGAAGTGGTGTGGACGCCGATTGCGCGGACTGCTTTTCTCGCGCTGCTCGGTCCGGGGTTGGCCGGGATGTTGTTGACGATAGTGTTTATAAAGCAGATGAAATTTGAATACCTCGCCGGGTTGTGGCTGATGTTGTATGGGTGCGGATTGTGGGCGGTTAGTTTCTTTGCGCCGACTTTTCTGCGCTGGCTGGGAGTCGCGTTCATGGTGTTGGGAACGCTGGCATGGGCGACGGGCGAGACGCCAGGGCGCTGGTTGGGAATTGGTTTTGGGTGTCTGCATTTGGTTTTTGCCGTGATTGTCCGCATGAGGTACCGACGATGAAAACGCTGCAAGCACACGCATATGAAAAGAGTGCCGCGTTAAAAGCGGGAACGAAATCGCACGACAAGGCGGCGGTGAAATCCATGAAGCATCTCGATTTTGTCCAGCTTGATCCGGTGATTCACGAGCGCACACGGCTCTCGATTTTGACGGCGCTGTTTACAAGTCGCGAACCGGGAAGTTCGTTCTCGGATTTGCGCGACACGTTGTCACTGACCGATGGAAATTTACTCGCTCATGTCAGGACGCTCGAACAGGCGGACTTGATCGAGCGCGTGAAAGAAGGGGCAGGGCGGGGGAGTACGACGACGATTCAATTGAACGCCAAGGGGCGGAAAGCGTATTGCAATTATTTGGACCAACTTGAAGCACTTGTCCGCTCCGCGCGCGGAGAATGAACGAGCGGGTGCGATTGAATATTAATAATAATAATAGTGAATCAAAGATGATGATGACAGCAACGACGGAAATACGAGAGACGACGCGAACGACGCGTGAGGTAACTGCGGCGAAGACGAACGCGGCAGTGCCTCGGCACGTGGCGATGGTTTTGAACAGTGGTGCTGGGCGGCAGGCCCTGCATGTGGACGCCGCGACATCGGCGTTGCGTGCAATTGTGTTGGGATGCTCGGAGGCTGGCGTGACCGTGTTGACGTTGATTCGCCCGGATGACTGCGCGGAGAGTTTCGACGCAGCCGTGGCTGCGGTTCGTGCGACAACGGAGACGGTGAACGCTTTGCGAATCAATCTGGCGTCACCTCGCAGCGGCCGGGACGAATTGGTGGAATCGGTGCGGCGCATTGCGGCCCAAGCGAAGCGTGGCGGCGTCGCGCCGGGAGCGATTGGTTCGGAGCAGATCGAAAGTGGATTGAGCACGCGCGGCTTGCCGCCGATCGATTTGCTGATCACCACCGGCGGCGGAGCGACGTTGAGTGGTGCGTTGGTGTGGCAGGCGGCGTATGCGGAGTTGCTTTTTTTAGACGCTCCGTGGCAATCGTTTTCGCGCGCGGATTTTGAAGTCGCACTTGCGGATTATTCGAAGCGCTGCCGCAAATTCGGCGGGCTTGCGTAACGCGGCGTCGTGTTGACGGCACTCGACATTCCAAATGAAATTACGAGGCTAAAATCCAATCGACGGCTTCAGCGAGTGTTTTGAACATGGCGTCGGCACGGTGCTGGGGTTTGAGCGCTTCAAAAGCGGGGAGATTTTGTTTGCACAGAATCGTCCGGCAACCGGCGGCGCGGCCCATTTCAATGTCGCGGTTTGAATCACCGATCATGACACTTTGATGCGGGTCGATGTCATGGTCGGCGCAGGATTGCAGAATCAAATGAGGCGACGGTTTGCGGCACACGCAACCGGCGTCCGGGTGGTGCGGGCAGAAATAGATTGCGTCGACCGCTTCGCTGCCGAGACCGGCCTGCATGTTCGTGTGAATTTCATGGAGTGTTTCGAGCGACATCAGGCCGCGCCCAACGCCGCTTTGATTGGTCGCCAGTGAGAGAAACCAGCCATTCGCGCGCAGTCGTTTTAAATCGGTGTGAATGCCGGGCATGAAGTGGAATTCGTCCCAGGACAAAACGAATTTGTCTTCGCCGGGGTAGACGTTGACGATGCCATCACGATCCAGGAAAATTGCATTTTTCACGTCGCTCAAAGTCCTTTACTGAACGCAGGGCTTGGGGTGCTAAATTCACGGGCTAAAAGCCCGTGCCACATTTTATCGGTTCACATCGGCGGTGCAATGGATAGGATTTGATGAAATCGGACACACGTTCAGTCGCGTTTTTTGAGAAGGAAAATTGTGAACAAATCCACATCGATTTATGACATTCCGAGCGCCGCTGAAGTAGCCCAGATGGCGGCGGTTAAAGGGCTGATTGAGACGGGCGCATTTTTCCACGCGAATCGGTGGTCGTATGCGACCAGCAGCAACTACAGTGTCGTGTTGAGTCGCGAACCGTTGCGGATTTTGATTACTGCGAGTGGGCGCGACAAAAGCAAACTCGGGTCGTGCGATTTTACGATTGTGGATGAAACCGGACGGACGATTGAAGCGGCGATGCCGAAGCCGTCAGCTGAAACGTTGCTGCATGTTGTCGCTGCGCAAGAGGCTGGGGCCGGGGCGATTCTGCACACGCATTCAGTTTGGGGGACGTTGCTCTCGGATCTGTTTTTCGCGCAGAAAGGTTTCGCGATTGAAGGCTATGAGATGCTCAAAGGCTTCGACGGACTTGCGACACATGAGACGCGTAAATGGGTCGAGATTTTTGACAACACGCAGGACATCCCGGATCTCGCAAAGATCATTCAGAATCGGTTGCGTGACACGGGCAATCCATTAAAGCACGGCTATTTGATTCGCGGGCACGGGCTGTACACGTGGGGACGCGATTTGGCTGAAGCGCGGCGGCACATCGAAGTCTTCGAATTTTTGTTCGAAGTACTCGGACGAAAACTGTCGCTCCGCGCGTAATTATTTTTCACATGATTCATCACCATAGAAACAGGGAGCAATCAACGTGGGCACGAAATTGAAGTGGGGCATTCTCGGGACGGGCAAGATTGCGAAGACGTTTTCGCAGGGACTGAAAGGTTCTGCGACGGGCGAGTTGGTTGCTGTCGGTAGCCGAACGCGTGAATCGGCAGAAGCGTTCGGAGCTGAAACTGTGGCACAGACGTGTCATGCGTCATATGAAGCGCTGCTTGCTGATCCTGAAGTGGAGTGCGTGTACATTTCGCTGCCGCACACGTATCACGTCGAGTGGTCGATCCGCGCGGCACATGCTGGGAAGCACATCCTGTGCGAAAAACCGATGGCGTTGAATCACGCTGAAGCGGAAGCAGTTTTCTCCGCCGTGCGCGCGAACGATGTTTTCTTTATGGAAGCGTTCATGTACCGCTGTCACCCGCAGACGCATCGGTTGGCTGAATTGGTTCGGACGAAAGTCATTGGCGACACTCGCTCCATCGACGCGGTGTTTAGTTTCACGGTTCCGTATGATCCAACAAGTCGATTACTGTCGAACGAACTCGCGGGCGGCGGAATTTTAGATGTGGGATGCTACACAACGTCGCTTTCGAACTTGCTTGCCGGTGCGGCGAATGGGAAAGATTTTCTGGAGCCTTTGGAATTAAAAGCGCTGGGGCATCTCGGCAAAACCGGCGTGGACGAGTACACGTCGGCGGTCGCGAAATATCCCGGCGACATCATCGCTCGGATGACGACGGGCGTACAACTTGATCAGCAAAATTCAGTCTGGATCTACGGAACGGAAGGGAGCATTTTTGTGCCTGAGCCGTGGAAGCCGTCGGAGCTCGGCGGAACGTCAAAGATCGTCGTCAACAAACGCGGTCAAGCTCCGGTCGATGTTCTGATTGAGAACCCGAAACATCTGTATGCGTTGGAAGCAGACGCCGTCGCGGCGAGTATTTCACGCCGCGAATGTCCGTTTATGTCGTGGGCGGATTCGTTGGTCAATCTGAGAACGATGGACCGCTGGCGTAACGAAATCGGACTGGTCTACGACATCGAGAAATCCGGGCAGATTCCCAGCGCGGTTCTTTAGACTTTACTTTTTTTCGCAGCCGAGTCCGGAATCTTTAAGGCCACGAGCATTGCTGCCATTTCCTGCTTGAGCGCGGGGAATGTCAGTTGCTTTTCGAGTTCCTGAATCTGCTCGGCCAATTGCTTTTTGTTCGCATAGACGATCTTCGGATTTTCGTCTTTTTGCAACTCGATGCTTTTGACGCTGAGCTTGATGTTCGCGACGATTTCAGCTTGTTGAAACCATACCATCGCCATCGTGTTCCGGTATGGGCGGCGATTATCGTCGATTATTTTTCCGAACGTTCGGGGATCGAAATTTTTAAGGCCTTCGAGCACGGCGGCTTGATGCGATTCAAGGTCGCTGCCAATGGTTCCAGCGAGCGTTTCGATGCGTTTGGTTCGCGCGGCATCGAGGCCCAGACCGCGTGTGCCGAGGTAGAGCATGAGGAGTGCGTTCGTGTATGTCGGTGATTTGGTGTCTATGACTTTTTCGACGGCGGAGATCAATTGATCGGCACGGTCCAAGGCATATTTCTCCGGAACGATCCAATCGAATTTGACGTTCTCTTTTCCGGCTTCGAACGTTTTGGAGAACGACTGGCCCGCGAATTCCGCCGTGATGGTGACGGGACCTTCGCTCTTCAAGTCGAGTGAGAAGCCACCACTTTTCCACGTCGTGGTGCTGGCACCGTCGCTTGATTTAATCGTGATGCCGCCGATGCCCTCGCCGACGCCGTAGAAGCTGTCGCTATTTTTATCGCTGTAGACCACACCCCCGACCATGCGCGGCTTGCGGCTGCCGAGATCGTGGGTGACGCAGAATGATTTTCCGTGCGGGACGGCGGAGCCACCGACTTCTTTAAAACCGGGGTTGATCAAGTTCATGCGGTGTCCGCGCGTGGGTTGCATGCCGCCCGGGCCTTCGCCGTTATCGACGACAAATCCGGTATGGCTGCCTTTAATGTGTGGCGGATCGCGGAAGGCGTTTTCGCCGCCAGCGAAACCAGCATACGCGCTTTTTTTGCAGCGCTCGCCAAAGCCTTCGGCATAGAAGCCTGGCTTCGTCGAGTCTTCAACGTGTCCGAGTGAATTCAGGATCATGTAGTGGCTGTGGCGTCGGGCTGCGTCGAGAAGTTCGAGATTGATGACGACGGGTGGCGCGGCTTTGAGCGCGCTCATTTCATCGACGAACATTTTCCAATCGACACCTTTTCCGGAGTACGTCGCGGTTGCCGCGCCGGGCGGTGCGATGCGCGCGGCTTCAGCTTTCGGATCGGCGCGGAAACGGTTGATGAGTTCGACGATCAGCGTTTCTTCGGCCGACGGTTCGCGGTCGCCGGGATTGAAATCCTCGGCGCGAACGGATGACATGACGCAAGCAACGAGACACAGAATGGGCAGAGCATTTCGAAGATTCATTTGGTTTATTCCAACACACACTAACGATTCGGTTCCTGCGCTTACATCCAGCACAGACAGTTTTTAATAGACGCTCTAAGAGTTCGTTTTACTGCGTGAAACAGACAGTGGTAAAAAATAAAGGGCAGATGAATGCCGTGTGGCACACATCCGCCCTTCGTTGAATTCATGCTGATACTGCGTGTCGACTAACGGTCGTATCCACCACCGCCGCCACCGCCACGTCCACCTCGATCACCGCCGCGACCACCACCAC
>JBAXUS010000179.1:0-13047 GCA_037129555.1 Planctomycetota bacterium | reverse complement strand
GTCTGCGTGTTCGTACCGCTCAGTGTCAGCGTGGGGTTTCCGTTCTTTGTTAGCGCCAAAGTTCCTGCACCGCCGCCATTGCGAAGCGTTCCAGCGAACGTGCTGTTGGTGAAGAGTGCGCCAGGACTGACCGTCAATATTGAAGCCGCCGCGCCGCCGTTTTCGATGATCGGCGTACCGACTGGCGAACTCGTATTGAGCGCATTCACGGTCACGTTCAGTGCATTCAAACGCACCAAACCCGTACTATTCGGTCCGAATGCCAGCGCCGCCGTGGCCACGGGCCCGAGCGCGGTCGCGTTGCCAATTGTGAACGTCCCGGCGTTCACCGTCACCGCACCGGCGAACGTATTCGCCTGACTCATCACGAGCGTTCCCGCGCCAATCTTCGCTAAACCGCCTGCGCCCGAGATGACATTTGTCGCAGCGCTCAACGTCCACGTATCCGCTGCGTTCGGAATGTCAATCGTGCCGTTACCTGATAATAAAATACCCTTCGAAGCCGACGTTTGAGTGCTCGTCAATTGCAAAATGCCAAAGGAGTTCACAGGGAAAATGATGCTATTGGCCGCAGCACCCGCACCTAAATTGACCGGCGCTGCAATCGAGACCGTACCGGACCCGATCGTACTGGATCCTAAATACGTATTCGTTCCCGTGAGCGTCAATTTCCCGCTTCCCGCCTTCAGCAATCCGCCTGCTCCGTTACCCAGAATTCCGCCGTAGGTCAAGTCCACACCGTTATTGATGAGGGTATTAAACGCGCCGTTTGAAATATTATTCGTCAGCGCCAATCCGCCTGTGACAACATTGATCGTCTGATTCTGCGTCGTCCAAACCATCGGGGCTGTGCCGACTGCGTGGCTGCCACTGATGACATTCACTGCGGTACCCAGATTCGTGCCGTTTCCGTCAATAGTCAATGTCCCCGTAGTTCCAGCGCCTGTGGTACCGATTGTGTACGCCGTCGCGGATTCGATCACAATGGAGTGAATCGTCAACGCGGCGATGTCGTCATTCGAAAGGAAGTCCGTCGAAGTCGGCGCATTCGGGAAATACAATTCGTACGGTCCACCGCTGGTGATGCCGGTCGGAGCGTTACTCCAGTTTGCAGCCGTGCTCCACAGATGGTCACCCGCCCCACCGGTCCACGTCACGCGCGTCGCGCTCGTCGCTATGGCTGTCACGTTCAACACCAGCGCGTTGCCTGTTACGGCAGCCGCCATGGTCACGCCCGGAAGCGTATTGATAGTCGGCACCGACGTCGGATTCAACACCGACGCATAGGGCGACATCAAGGTGTATGTTCCAACGCCAAATCCAGGCTGTGGCACGATGGTGATCGCGCTGGGTGTCGCTCCCAAATCCAGATTGAACGTTCCAGTCGACGTGACGTAATCATTGAAGGCACCGCCAACAGCACCCGATCCGGGAAGGCCGAGGTCGTAATTTAAATTGACTGTATTCAAAACCGTGTTTGCATTGATCGACAACGTGCCCGTGCCGCCGATGCCCGGCGAAAGCGTTGTCCCGCTACCCATACTGAGCGCACCGCCGATCGTGCCAGTGCCTTGAAGTGTCGATGTCCCCGCTGCTGTGACAGAGCCTGCGATCACTCCCGAGAGTGCTAGTACTCCGGCATTGATCGTGGTCGCTCCAACATAGGTATTGACACCAATCAACGTCAACGTGCCTGCGCCTGCTTTCGTAAGCGCTTCGCCAGCACTACCGGATGTTACCAGCGGTTGAGTGATCGTAATGGAGAAACCATTAGTATCGATTGTTACGCCACCACCGAGGACGGTCGCTGCAGTCAACCCGGTCATAAAGGTCGCGCTGCTCGCTCCGGCCTGCAATGTCCCGCCATTGAAATTGACATTTGCAATCGTTGCGGTCGTTGCCGTTCCTTTGGAAAGGATGCCGGTTACATTCAGCGTTCCACCATTAAGATCCACTTGGCCAATGGTCGAGGGCACAGCCGTGCCGGTTGCGGTACCCATTACGATATTTCCACTGAAAACGGATCCGCCGTTGATATTCAATCGCCCGGTAACTTGAACGGTAGTGCCTGTGAATGAACTACCCAAATTCACCGTGCCAAGCCGCACGGTTCCACCCCCAATTATCACTGTACCCTGGCTTGTGTTTCCGGTCTGTGCGCCTGTCGTTTCCTGTCCGGCTGACAGAGACGTCATCGTGACATTCGTCAAGGCGCTCGTTCCGAAATTGAGTGTTCCATTTGCGCCACCAGTGCCCGCTCCCACATATTTACCGACCACGACTGTCGATAATCCCGGCGCGATCAGCGTTCCGCCGGTCATATCAAACGAACACGTCGAGAGGGTTCCTGTCGCAGCTGCATTGGTTTGATCTGCAACCTGAATCGAGGTTGTACCGACCATGTTCAATGTGCCGCCGTTGGCAATGGAGACATTCGCCGTCGTTAATTTGCTTCCACCAATTAACAGAATGGGTGTCGTCAGTACATTTACCCCGCCTCCGAAGACCAGTGTTTCGGAATAGTTCATGCCCAAACCAGCCGTCTTACCCAATTGGACTGTGGTGCTGGCCGTGATCGAACATGACGATGTCGTAGAGGTGGGCAATATCAGTGTTGACGGCAGAAGCACATTGCCCGTCGTGATGACACTATTGCCCAAAAGCAGCGAACCGACATTGATGTTGACTCCAGCTCCGAGCGAGGCGTCGAAGGTGGACGTGACCGTTCCGGACGCAGCGGCCAGCGTGATGTAATCGCCCAGTGTCATCACCGAAGTCGTTCCGCTCCCAATGTTGATTGTTTTACCGGCTGCAAGAGTCAACGTCGAGCTGTTCAAATTGATGGCGGCTGTGACGTGGCGTCCGAGAACGAGAGTGGTTGCAATCGTCAGATTGCCGACGTTAATTACGTTGGCATTTCCCGGATTGTCGCAGATTGTAATCAAGGATGCGATTGTTCCACCGAACGTGGCGAAATCTAGCACCGTATTGCCTCCCGCCGTCGCGTCGGCATTGACTGTCACCGCAGACGTTGGAACCAACGCATTGTCGATACCCATCGCCAATGTACCTTTGCTGACCGTCACGGCTCCGGTGAACGTATTGACAGCGCTCAACGTCAGCGTTCCTGTTCCAGTCTTCACCAACCCGCCTGTGCCGCTCACGACACCCGCAAAGTTAGTGGGGCCGCCGCCGTCCACCGTCACAGCAAACGTGGCGTTGGTGATTGTTCCCAGTGTGATTCCACCGGTATTATTATTGTAAATAGTTGATGCAGCTGTGAGCGTTATCGGTCCGGTGACCACTGCCGGAGTGGCGTTGGTGTTGATGATGGCTCCGAGACTTGTGCCACCCACACCGGCAATCGTGAGTGATTCTGTGCTCAAAGTAAAGCCGTTCAAATCCAACGCTCCGCCACTGCTGATCACCGTGCCGGCCGCAGTTGTACCCAATGCGGAAGCGTGGCCCATGACTAAGACGCCAGCCGAAATGGTCGTGATTCCTGTATAGGTGTTGTTGCCTGCAAGCGTCACACTACCTGTCGCCGTTTTCGTCACGGTCGTCACATTGGCGTCAATGATGCCATTGACTGAAATGTTTCCTGTGCCGCCGAGTGCGAGAGCACTTCCGCCGCCAGCAATGTTACCGGTAAATGTCGTGACACCGTTATTGATCGTGATCGCTGTCGGAATCGATCCCAGCGTCATCGTAGCACTGAGCGTCGGTGTGCTATTGACCGTGTTGATCAACACGCCGACTCCACCGACACCCGTTCCGCTCAACGTAGCGGGAACTGAAATTGTGCCAACTGCGCCGGCCAAATCCCACGTGGCTCCATTCGCGACGGTCAGAGGACCGGTCGTTCCCAACGCGCCAACATTGCTCGTCTTCAACGTTCCTGCGTTCAACGTCACAGCACCTGTCAATAATGCGTTGCTGCCCGCCAATGTTACTGTTCCGGTACTCGTGTTTGGGAAGGTCAACGCGACTCCGGTAATGGCGCTATTCACCACAGTTGTTCCAGGGCTGTTAATCGTCAGCAACGTCGTTGTCGTGATCGTCGTTGTACCGACTTGCCCGAGGTTCAATATGGCTCCGCTGGCGACTGAAATGCCGTTACCCGCAGTGGGCGCGGCGAAGACTAAATTGGTGTTTATCGAATGCGTACCGGCAGGTACCGACAGTGGTGTAAACAACGCATTGCTGGCTGGCAATGAAATGCTGGTCTGCGTTCCTGTCGAAATTGTGTACGTGCCGCCGGTGAACGTCATTGAATTGACCGCTGCTGTCGCCAAATTATTGATCAGCGCCGCTTGATTTGCACCCGATGCCGGGAAGACCAAGTCCGCAGTCGCATCCGTAGGAGCGACGCCGCCGACCCAGTTTGCGCCCACGCTCATGTCTCCGCTCCCGCCTCCGCCGGACCACGTAAATTGTGTGGCTGACGGCGAGACGATCAATTCAACCGCGAGACCTGCAACCACAAGCGAGCCGGTATAACCAGCGGGCATGTTCAATGTCACAGCTCCGACGGTCGGCGCTGCGCCCGTCGTCACAAACATTCGGTAGCGATTGTTCGGAGCAGCACTCAAGCCCTGAAGCCCGGAAATATTGAACGTCCCTACGATTGCTGGAGCGGCCTGCGCGCTCAAATCGATAGTGTCGTTACCCGCCAATGCCAACGTTCCCGTTCCTGCTGAAAGTCCGGTCAATCGGAAATTGACCACTGACGCCGCATTGAGCGTCAGGCCCGCCGTCTTAAATGTACCGGTCGCCGTCGGTGTGCCGGGAATGATGCCAGATGTGGCACTCGAAACGACCGTACCCGTCGTTGAACCACTGCCACCGAGCGCCGCACCTGTGTTGACGGAGTGAACACCAGTCGTCGTCTCAGCACCATTTAAGAACAAAGCGCCCGTGCCGCCGACAACGGTCGTTCCAGTGTACGTATTGACACCACTGAATTGAATGGTACCGGAACCCGTCGTAGCCAAATTCAAAACGCCTACACCGCCGTCGATCACCGTTCCGGCGTACGTGTATGACGTGTTGTCGTTGCCGATGGTCAATGTTGAAGCCGTTGCTGCGTTGTTGTTGCTGATGATGCTTCCCGCTGCGCCGGTAATCGAGCCGACTGTGTTGCTGAAGCCGTTTGTATTGAAGCGTGTGCCGGTGCCATTCAACGCAATCGTACAAGTCGGCGGGAATGAGTTGGTTGCACCGAGTTGCAATTGCGTGATGTACGTGTTGCCAGTCGTGCCCACAGCAACATTAAAGCTTCCGGCAAAGGCGCTCGCTGAGTTAAAGTTAAATGATTCGGTGGATGCCGTCGTGTTCCCATTGTTCTTCACCGTCAGGATGCCCGTTCCAGTCAACGTCCCGGCATGAGTGAAGATGGTAGCGGCTGCGGTGTTTGTGGAGGGCCCTAAAATCGTCAGATCTTTATTCATGACGATGTTGCCCTTCACCTGATACGACGAGCCGGTATTTGTACATACCAACGATGACGTACCGGTATTTCCGGCGACGACGTTGACATTGGCCAGCATCGTATTTCCAAATAATCCAGTTAACGTTCCTGTGATATTCAACGACGTGCTGTTCGTGCCGGTTGTGTCACCCAAGAAAATCGTGCCGTTGCCGAACAACTGCGTGTTGGCTACGGTCGTACTGCTCTGGGTCGACGTCAATCGTCCATTCAAGACGCGGATGTCGCCGACGAATGCCGCAGGAAGTGACGTCGCATTTCCGTTGTTCGACGCGAATGCTCCGGGTCCCGTTTTGATGAACGCTACACCCGGAGACGCCATGCCGCCGGACATCACGAACGTGGTCGTATCCACCTGTAACGTGCCCGCCGCGTTGGATACGTCGATGATGTTGGCGTTCGAAACGGTTCCGAGTTGAATGTTGCGGCTAGCGGCTAAGGATAGTGCCCCACCACCGGTGTAACTTAACGTCGCCGGTTGCGCGGCTGATCCACCCGCGATAACGATGGCGGGGTTCGTCGTCGAACTCAAGCAAAGCGTAGTGGAAACACTAAGCACACCGTTGTTGATCGTGGTCACGCCCGTGTACGTGTTCGTCACCGCACCCAACGTCAATGTACCGAGGCCCAGTTTAGTGATACCGAAGCCGGTGCCGCTGATAATGCCTGCCAAGCCCAGCGCGTTCGCGTTGACCGTGAAGTTGCGCGTCGCATTCAACGGAACCGTTCCACTGAATGTCAGGTTGTTCGTTCCCGCAAACACCACATCCGCATTGAGCACCAGGGATGCATTCGCTGTGACCGTGATTGCGGAACCGCTGGTATTGTCCAGTGTTCCGCCATTGTAGGTAAACGTGCCTATCGGCGATCCTACAGCAGCCGCACTCAACGCCGCCGCATTGTTGATATTCAATGTACCCGCGTTCATCGTGAATCCGTTCGTGATCGTGTTAGCTCCCGACAAAGTCAACGCGCCCGCTCCGGATTTCGTGAGCTGGACGCCGGCGATGCCTGCGCTCGAAACGACGCCCGAAATCGTCAACAACGAACCTACTCCAACGGCCATGTCAGCCGTCACAGAGCTTAAAGTAAGTGGCGCGTTAATGGTCGCACTGAAACCATTTGCGACAGCCACGCCGGTGCCGAATGGAGCGAGAGTTGAAGTGGCGTTGGCCAGCACCGTCAATTGATTGCCGGTTAGAGTGTAACCGCTGGCATTAAACGTCAACGCCAGCACGCGTGTGCCTGCGGGTAACGTGTTGATCAACACGCCCGGATTGGTGACACTAAAGATTAATTCAAACGGCCCCGAAGGGTCGTTGGGCGCTTTAGCTGGATTCCAGTTCGTCGCTGTCGCCATGTCGTTACCATTTCCGCCGACCCAGGTCAATTGATTCGTCGCCGGAGTGAACGGACCGACGGTCAACGTATTGGTCGCGGTGGCTTGGTTCGTGACAAACGTGTAGCCCGGCATCGTAAACGTCAGAGTTGATGCGCCCGAAATCGTTCCGGTTCCAGTCGTGGTGTCCACAATTGTGTAGGTCGTCGCCGGATTGAAACCGTTGGCGGCAGCGAGGTTGATTGTGCCGCTCGTACCAAAGACCATATTGCCTGCCCCGCTCACTACGATCTTGTCATTTGTAGCACCCAATTGGAAGGTCAGAGCGCCAGGAGTGGAGAACGTGACGTTATTAGCAACGCTCAACGTTCCGATGGTGTTTCCATTTGCAGTGTTGCCGTTCAACGTCAGGTCACCAGGCGTGATGGAAGGCGTGGTTCCGGCCAATGTCACCGCACCGTTAATCGCACCCGCTCCAGCCAAATTCGCCGCGGTGACATTCACAGCTCCAAGGACTGTGCCCGTCGAACTCACATACAAGTTCCCCGCTGTAACCGTGACAGGAGCGGTGGTCGTGTTGTTGCCGCCGAGAATCAACGGCGAATTCACACTGTTCTGCGTGATGCCAGTCACGTTCGTTCCGATGACTGAATTGATCGACACCACACCGCCGAGATTATTGCCCGCATTCGTGATTGTTCCTATGTTATTGACTGTCGCGCCCGAGAATGTAATCGGAGCGCCATTTCCACTTCCATTCAACGTCAAGTTACCCGTGCCCGTCACACCGCCGGTGAAATTGATGATGCTATTGGCTTGCCCGTTCGTGTTGGTGATCGACAGACTGCTGTTGTTTAGCGTAATCGGCCCGTTCCACGTGACATTCGCGCCGGACGGATCGAGGAACGAGAGCAGCCCGGTCATGTTCGTGCCGGTGATGATCGCATTCGGAAAGGTCAACGTATTGTTGCTTTGAAGAGTCAATGTCGCCGCAACCGTAGGGTTGGCCGAATCGCCAAGCGTAATCGGTCCCGTTCCATAGTAATTCACACCTGCGGTTCCCGTACCGCCACCGCCGTTGAATGTTCCAGCGAGAATAGTCAGGGATGTTGCCGCGTTGGCATTGCGCAAGGTTAGTGTGCCCGTTCCTATTTTAGTCAAGGCAAATCCACCCACAAAAGCGCTCGCGAATTGTAGCGTGCCCGTGCCAGAATTGATCGTCGTTGCAGAGCCCAGCGTAACACCACCAGTGATCAGGCCTCCAGCGGTGTTCGTGCTGTTAATCATTGCACCAGCACCGGAACCCACGCCGTTCAGCGTCAATCCGCCGATGGTTTCTGTGCCTGTCTGATTGAAATCAAAAATACCGCCTGAAGCAACCGTGATTGTGGCTGTATCCTTGATCGAATTCGTTCCAGCACCGGTGCATTGCATGGTTCCACCGGTATTCACGGTGATGTTTCCACCGTTCCATAATGCGGTTCCATTTACTGTGAATGTACCTGCATTAATCGTCAGTGTTCCGGTTGCGATAACACCTGCCGCTGAAAGCAGCATTGTCCCCGTACCAATCTTCGTCACATTTCCCGTTGCAGTCGTCGCACCTGACACCGTCGCGGTAATTCCTGCTGCAACACTGACCGTTGTCGCTGTCTGAAAGACCATGGCACCGGACAAGGTGGCTGTGCTGCTGACAGTCAATGCGGAACCGCTCACTCCCGCACCGTTTAAATTCATTGGATTGGCGACAGTGACAGCCGCTCCAATAGCCAGTTCGCCGCCCGCCGAAACCGTTACGACTGCTGCTGCCGCGCCTAAACCAGTCGCAGCTGTAACTCTCACAATCGTTCCTGTGCCTACCGTGCTCGCTCCCGTGCAGGTGTTCGCGCCAGCCAGTGTCAACGTTCCGCTTCCAGACGTGGTGAAGCCACCCCCGGTTCCGCTGATAACGCCCGTATTCAGCGTCACACTGCCGCCGCCCGTCGTCATCACGATAGGCATGGCAGCAGTTGCCGCGATGGCCGTGCTGATCGTTTGAAGGGCTGTGCTGCTGTTGTTAATTCCGCCGGCCGCAGCCATGGTAAACGCATTGCCAGCAATGGTAAACGCGCCAGATCCAGCATTAAACTTGATGCTGGCGAACGTCCCGCCTGTGATATCATTATTGGGTGCCAGTCGCGTAGTCCCTGCGAAAACAAGAGCGTCGGTCGCAACTCCTGTCGGGGCCGTACCGCCCCAATTAGCAGCGTCGGAGAAATTATTGGTCGTTCCTGCACCGGTCCACGTAAATGTGGCGGCTTGAGCCGACGGTAATTGGGTGAAGAATAGCGCGAGAACAAAAGCCAGAAATGTGATGAAATTTGTTCGTGAAGTACGCATCGTATCCCTCGATTCGTGATTGCACTGCGGCAGACAGCATTTCGATAAAACCATAACACTTATACATGGAGCATAAAACGACTCGCTCAAAACATTAGTTTTGTGTTAAGCGGCTTGTAAATGGTTTACTACACTATGACAAGATTTTGACATATTTGTCTCAAGTTGTCCAGAAAAATTACCGAATTGACACATAAAGTTCACAATTATGATCCATTCGGGTCAAATTCAATGATCTAAATTGTTTCCTTTAATTATTTTGCATGCATTTGATCGTTACGATAAAAACATAGATTTAGGGTACACATTTTACCCGGAATGCGCTCTTTTCGACTCGTTTTTCTCCTCACGGATCAAGAATTGTGACTCAAGCGAGGTGTAAATGTTGAGTCCGCCAGCCCATGTAACCCATTTTTTAGCTCTCGATACAGAAACAAGTCGCTCCTCAGGGTTGTTTCGGCATCGGGGTTTAGCCAATATCACAGATAGTCGCGTCTCGTGTGTTATCGATACGCGGTTTTTAAGACACATAAATACCCTATATCCCAGTGTAACACCCGTTGGATGTTCACGTGTGATGAGGTATACTCACATAATATTTGAAATTCAATGTTGACACGTGCGGTGTTGAGTGTAATATACATAAGTCGATAGGAATAGTAGACAATGCTCTCAATGAAGACACGGTACGCAATCAAGGCATTGCTTTCGTTAGCAAACGAGCCCACTCGCGAGCCGGTGCTCATTGCTGAGTTGGCAGAGAAAGAGAATATTCCGAAGAAGTTTTTGGAATTGATTCTGTTGGACTTAAAAGCGATGGGAATTCTCGGCAGCCGCAAGGGCAAAGGCGGCGGGTATTTTCTGCGCCTGGAACCCCGACAGGTCACGATTGGCTCGATTGTCAGAGGCATCGAAGGGCCTCTGGCGTTATTGCAATGCGTCAGTCAAACGCGCTATCAACGCTGTGCAGATTGTCCGGACGAGAAATTGTGCGGCATGCGGATGGTGTTCAGGGATGTCCGGGAAGCGACGTCGAAGATTTTGGACAATACCAGTTTGGCGGATGTGTTGACGCGAGTGGATCAGGCGGCAGTGAATCCGGAACTGATGTTTCACATTTAGCGAGGCGTGTTGCTTCTCTATTTTTTAATCAACAAGACGAGTATTAAGATAGAGTAGAACGCTTTTGGAGTAAAAGGAATGAATCGTAGACGAAAAATGCACTCGATTCTGCCGTTCTGTGCGTTGATTACGTGCCTTTTCGTGCTTAGCGGCTGTGGCAGCGGCGAGGCCGGTGGTCTCGCATCGCCGAAGGAAATCCGGCTCGGCTACTTCGCAAACATCACGCACGCCCAAGCGCTGGTCGGTGTCGCGCGCGGCGATTTTCAAAAAGCGTTCGGAGCCGTTCCGCTGAAGACGAGCGTTTTCAATGCCGGTCCCGCCGCGCTCGAAGCGATGTTTGCGGGCGAACTCGACCTCGTTTACGTTGGCCCTGGACCCGCATTGAATGCGTATTTCAAAAGTGGTGGCAAAGTGTTGCGCGTCATCGGAGGAGCGGCGGCGAACGGCGTCGTGATCGTCGCGCGAAAAGGCAGCGGCATCACAAAACTCGAAGACCTTAAAGGTAAACGCATCGCGACGCCGCAATACGGCAACACGCAAGACATCGCAGCGCGCGCGTTTTTGCTGCATACGTTGCACGACAAAGACAAGAAAGACGGTGGCACAACGACCATAGAAACGATCATCAACGCGGACCAATTGGGCCTCTTCAAGCAAGGCCAGATCGACGCCGCGTGGGCGCCCGAACCTTGGGGTACGCGCCTCATTAAAGAAGCGGGTGGAGTGCTGATTGAAGAAGAGAAGAATCTCTGGGACGGCAAGAAATTCAACATCACGCTGATCGTCGCGACGAGCAAGTTCCTTCGCCAGCACCCGGATATTGTCGAAGCGTTTTTGAAGACTCACATCGAATTGACGGAATTCGTACGCTCGTCACCCGATGCGGCCGCGCCGATCATCAACGATGAACTGAAGCGACTGCAAGGCAAAGCGCTCGCGCCCGAAATTCTCAAAGAAGCGTTGTCGCGTGTGGAATTTGACACCGATCCGCTGCCAGCGAGCGTCGACAAAATGGCGCTATGGTATTCGGAATTGGGTTTCACAAAAAAGAAACCGGACTTGAGCAAACTCTTCGAGTTGTCGATTCTGAACCGATTAAAGGAAGCGAAAAAGTAATGCCACATCGCAACGATGCGCGCCCCGTTAAAGTCCAAATTCGCGGCGCGACCAAGAATTATACCACCGGCAATACTCAATTCACCGCCGTGCAAAGCGTTGATCTGAACGTGTATGACGGCGAGTTCCTCGCGCTCGTTGGACCCAGCGGCTGCGGAAAATCGACGCTGTTGAATCTGATCGCCGGATTCGAAAAACCGGACGCCGGTGAGATTCTCTTCGAAGGCAAACAGGTCACCGGCCCCGGCCCGGACCGGCTCGTGCTCTTCCAAGAGCACGGCCTTTTTCCATGGCTGAACGTGCGGCAAAATGTCGAGTTCGGTCTCCGAGTGCGCGGCCTCACAAAACCAGAACGCCGCGAGCGCGCGGACCAGTACGTGAAGATGGTCCATCTCCAAAAATTCAGCAAGAGCTATCCGTTCCAATTGTCAGGCGGCATGAAACAGCGCGCGGCCATTGCCCGAGCGCTGGCCGTCGAACCGACGATGCTGCTGATGGACGAGCCGTTCTCCGCGCTCGATCCGCGCACGCGCGATATTCTGCATCTGGAATTGCAGGAACTGTGGATGGCCACGAAGAAGACCATCGTCTTCGTCACGCATTCGGTCGAGGAAGCGGTACGTCTCGCTGATCGCATCGTGATCCTGGGCAGCCAGCCCGGACGTATCCGAAAAATCCTCACCGTTCCGCTCACGCATCCGCGCAACTTTCTCGATCCCGCGTTGATTGAATTGCGCAGCACAATCCTCAAAGAGCTCGAAGACGAACTCGATAAATTGGTTAAGAAAGAAGGCGACGATGACTGGCATTTGGAAGAAAAGTCTATTGGCTCTCGGACTAGTGGCAACGTGGCTGTTGATATGGGAGACGGGATATAGGGTGTTCGGCGGGGAGGACTCTGTCGGATTCCCGTCGCCGTGGAGCGTGATCGAATCGTTTCGCGAGGGCCTATTCGACGGCTCGTTTTTCAGCGCGCTCGCTGCAAGTCTGCTGCGCGTGGGCTACGGATTCGGTCTGGCGTTGCTGATCGGAGTGACGCTCGGATTGATCATTTTTTCGAGCCGCTTCGGTCAATGGTTGCTGGGCCCGTTGGTGCTCGGCGTCCAATCGCTGCCCAGTATTTGCTGGATGCCATTCGCGATCCTGTGGTTCGGGCTGAATGAAAAAGCGATTCTCTTCATTGTGCTGATGGGCTCGGTCGGATCGATCTGCATCGCGACGCGCGACGGCTTGACCCAGGTTCCGAACATGTACCGTCGCGTCGCTGGGACGTTCGGCGCCAGTAAATGGCAGAGCCTGTGGTGGGTCTTTGTTCCGTCAGCGATGCCGGTGTTTGCCTCGGGATTGAAGCAAGGCTGGTCGTTCGCGTGGCGCTCATTGCTGGCTGGTGAATTGATCAAGCACGTCGTCGGCGTCGGTAGTCAACTCGACGAATCGCGCAACAATTTCGAATACCCAAAAATGTTCGCGACGATGTTTCTGATTGTCATCGCCAGCGTGATCGTGGACAAATTAGTCTTCGGACAATTTGAAAAATACGTCCGGTCGAAGTGGGGAAATTGATCTTGAGGTAGCCGTAGCCCTTCCCCTCTCCCCTTGAGGG
>JBAXUS010000178.1:0-13056 GCA_037129555.1 Planctomycetota bacterium | reverse complement strand
TGCGCACACGCCAACGATCTTGAACTCGTTTTCCTTCCGGCGCGACACACGAATCGTTTCTGTCGTGGTCTTCAGGATCGGCCATGGGTGGGCGTCATGCTCTTCAAACCCAATCCAACACAGCTGAATTTGGCCGCGATAGACGACGCCACAAAGCTGCTGGTCGACCAATTGGCGATGTTCAGGGTTGCCGAGATCAAGGTCGAAGCGTCCTTCCATTAACAGCCGGTCTTCCCGAATGATGCTCGGCGCGAGATCATTCTGGTTCACGCGGAGGACGTACCGGAACGCGTGTGACGCGGCAGGCAGACAAAGGTGTGGCGCCAGCTTGAAGACCTCACCGCTCCAACTGGGCGTATTCTTCGGCGAAGTGGTCGCCACCTCATCCAGCAGCGGCAACTCCGTCAGGCCGGCCTGCACACTGCCGAACCACATGCTGCCTTGGCCGGTCAGCAGCCATGATGCGTTAATCCCTGTCCAGCTTTGGAAATTATGCGCGAAAGTGGTGGTGATCGGTCGGCCCGCCTGGATGGCATAAATATTTTGTCGCGTCATGTTCATGCGCGCGGCAACCTGTGCAGGGTTAGAGCCAAGCGCACTGATGGCGTCCGCGAGACGGTCCTGAGGCGTCTGTTTACTTAAAATAACAGTTGGTGTTGTATCAGTCATTCTATCATCCGCAAAAATAACTTGACAAAGTGTAGAGCCGAGGTAACATATTGTCAATTGCATATCTCGGACGTACTCAATTGATCGCAAATTCGACTTTACCCCACGGAATTCAATCGCTGCCTGACTTCCAACGTCAGAGTGAGCCATCACGCCTGCACAATCTCGCGCAACTGTTGCAGCAGACGATCGAGCGAATGTTCAAAATCGATTATGACGGCATTCCACGCGGCGAAGTGAAGGGCTTGGATGATTCAACCCGCACACGTATGCAGACGCTCGGACTGCGCAAATTTGCTGAAGAGTTGGTCGAGCCGATGTTGCAGCCGAACTGGCGTCCTGGCCCGTGCGGATTGGTCGCCATCGACAAGGAAAAGGGTGGCCACCGGTTCTTGGCACCACCGTCTGTCGTTGACCGCATTCGCCAGCGCGGCATCTACAACCTGATCGGACGACGCCTGGCGTATTTGTTCAGCCGAAACAGTTTTGGCTTCATGCCTGGTCGCAGCAGCCTCCAAGCGGTGATGGCGGTGTTTGAAGCCATGAACCGTCCTGATCTCGATACGCTCATTTTGGTCGACATCGTTCGCTGCTTTCCCAGCTTGCCAGTCGCACGCGTGTTTCAGGAGTTCAAGACACACATCGGCGACCGTACGCTCCTGCGCTGGATTGAAGAGTACCTTCGCAATCGACCGCCACAGAAACTGGTAAGCCGGGTCGAGCGTAAGCTCCGTAATGCCGGCACGCTGATTGAAAACGATTTGTTGAGCCTCAACGCACTACGTACTCGGTGCGTTGGAGTGCCTGAGGGTTCTGCTCTATCCCCTCTCGCATGTTCGTTGTACCTCCGTCTCCTGATCACCGACTTCGAGCGGCATTTGGACGGCGCGGTACTGGTGCACTATGCTGATAACCTTGCCGTAGTTTGCAGGCCGGATCAGCAGCAGGCGTTCTGCGACCGTCTGGTGGAAGCAGGACGTCAGTACGGACTCACAATGGGGGAGCCGGACATCATTCACCGTAATGATGGCCAGTTCGGTGAGTTCCTTGGTTATGGTGTTGGCTGGCTTAACGCGACCGCAAACCTTACTGTAGGGCCTAAGGCGGCTCTTAGACTTACACAGCGGCTCCGTGAGGCCTACACTCCTACTACCACTTCCCTCGACCTCCGCAACACGTTCAATGAACGGATTGTCCCGATGATTGCCTACTACCGCCACGCCCAGAACCTTCTGAGCGTCTGTGGTTCCGGCATTAAGGACTATCTTGTAGCTGACCGTGAGTGGGTGCTGAGTCGGTTAACAGCGCTCATCTGTGGGTGGTCGAAGCCGTATCAGGAGCCGTATCAGGAGACCGAGTGGGTATCTGATGATTGGTCAGATGCTGCTCTTTCCTGTTATGGTGATGGTCAACATGCTGGCGACCAGAAGCCGGGCATGGACGAGTAGCCGGGTCAGTGTAGCGGCGATGCGCGGGCACTCACGCTCGCTCCGCTCGCTGTGCGCCGCGCTTGCCGCGATTAAGCGCAGACCGCCGATCGAACGTTCTGGTCGGCGGTCTGCGACATGATGATTCCAAGAAATGAATTGAGGTCTCCATGAATGCTTTTACCATCGACCGGAAGGTCATCTTGATGTCCGCAACGGATCGCAGCCTGCCGCTGAACATCGATGTCGATGATGACGGAATCGGCGTTGTGTTGGGCACTGACGTTGCCAAAGTCGCAAACCTTGCATTCAGGATGCCTTTGTTTCAGGACTGTAAAGGTGGATGGCATCGCAACACACTGCGCGAACTTGCTTGGCAGACGAATACCAGCACTCCACTTTCAACCGCCGAATACTCAAGGCTGCTGTCCCAGATGCGTAAAGACGTGACAGCGACCGTGATGAGCGAGCAGGGTCAGCGGAGCGACATTCCTTCAACGGAGCAAATTTTGGAACACCGTCTCCGACCAGTCGGGCATCCGGCCTGGATCGACGGCTTGGGTGAGCGAGTCCTCAGTTGGACTGATGGGTGGCTCGACGAATTGAACTCATCAACAATTGACGATGTAATCAAAAACATGGTCGGCCGCGCACCTTTTCCTGTTTACCGTAAAGGCGAATACTACGAACATTTCACACTGGTCGTCATACTTTCGGAGACGATGACTGACGCCGAACAGTCCCTCTTCGCTCACTATCTTAAAAAAGCGCAGGATGTCGCGCCGCACGTGAGAATTGTCCTGGTTGTCGAAAACGATGACGTATGGCAGAAAGTCTGTCGGAACCCGGAATGGTCAGTCTGGGCGCAACTGACGCAGGCCTCGCCCCGCAATTGGCCGGAGAGTGGCGCGAATCAATGCCAACTCGGGCACGTAAACTGGCCCAAAGGTGACCTGGACAACCAAATCAGGCGTTTTGATAATCTGGTGAAAAAAGTAATCTACGGCGGCGGACAATTCAGCAACGTGACCATCGTTGCCGAAGATTTTGGCGACGCAATGTTGATCCGGCAGAATCTCTTGGATGCCGGAATACCGGTGAACGCATCTGAAAGTTATCTCCTGCCGATGCGCCCCCAGGTCTTGACCCTGATGTCGCTTCTGGCGGCGGCTCTCGACTGTGGCCGCGTGCAAGGCATCAGCCGCATGATGGAGGTTTGGTCGGAACTCAATATTTACGGCATTAAGGACCTGGTCTATTATTTTGAACGCCTCACGAAGTGGTCCGATGAAATTGGCAAAGGACCAGTTGCATTATTTATGGATGCAATGCAGCCGCTCGCTCAGCTAACCGGCGATCAAGGTATCTGGGCATGGCTGGATGCCGCGCTCCTTGCGTTCGAGCGCCTTCCGACACCGTGCCGTCACGAATCCATGTTAGAACACGCAAGAGCGGTGAGCAAATGGGGCGAAGGCTTCAAGTCGCCGGAAGAAATGTTGGACGCTTTTTGGCGCCTGCGCGCGAATTACAGTGAATGGCAAGCATACCGAGACGGTGACGGCGTCCTTGTCGCCGCCAATCCAGCGTTTGTGAAAAATGAGATCGTCGTCGTCTTTCAGAACGACGGATTCGTCAACGATACGGTCGTCGCCGTGAACGATGTTTTCATCGCGCCGGTTACAACTCGACGCGAGTGCGAAGTCTGAGCGTGATCCGGTACGATGACGATTTCTCTAAACGTTTAGAAAATGTTTGAACACGAAGTTTCGTCCTGCGAATCATGGCTGGACGATTCCAGCTTCACGGACCTCGGGACAACTTCTCAACGGAACAGCTATTCCGGCTTTAGCCGCCGTATGAAATCAGGAATATCTGAGCGGCCATTTTTGCGGTTTTACCGGACCGATATAAAACTCTCTAGCGATCTTTTCTGAATTTCCTAGGTACTGTGAGATTTGCAGAGACGACAGCCCTGTGTGGCCCATTGCGGTGCCGGCGCAGTGTCGCCATTCGTCTGGACCGAAATGCAAGTAGGGCGCTTCGTCGCCTTTGGAAGCCTTGGTAATAACGCCCTCAACGCGCGTGCCTTCGGCGACGAGCTTTCCGTTCTTGTCTTTGATCGGATTCCACCCTCCGAAGAAATGCTTGTGCCAGGTTGTTGATGTCCATTGGTGACTTTTTTTGCCATGTCCAGCAACGACGGACGGGAAGAGCAACCCAGACTTCTGGTCGGACGACGCAGATTTGTCAGGGTGATTTTTCAGGTACGCTTTCAAAATTGGTTTCAGTACGTCCTGTTCGATCGGCGTCTGTCGGATTCGCCCTGTCTTGGAGGCTGCAATGGTGATCGTGGAGAAATCGTCCTTTACGTCGGAGAGCTTCATTCGGCATTGCTCACTCCAACGCGGGCCGACAAAGATGGCAACGGCGACCCAGGCGTGCCAGTACGGGAAGGGCTTCAGCGCTTTTAATACGGCCTGAACTTCTTTGTAAGACTTGAAGGCCACAATTTCCTTTTGGACATTGGCGCCAGCGATGGCGTGAGTGTGCTGGATGGGATTCATTGACAATTGGTGTTGGACGACTGCCCAAGACCAGAAAACAGAAATGTAACGGAGCATCTTCCGTTGTGATTTTGGGCCGACGGCTTTTCCTTTCTTGTCCCGATACGATTGGACAAATTCAGAAATTTCCGCACCGATCACTTCGCCGAGAAGTTTGTCGATCCCGACCTTCGTAGCACAGCTTCGATTGACGCGCAACACCTGCCGCACTGTATGGAGCGTGTGTCCGTTCCTGTAGTGGGCCTCAAACGATTCCAGAGCCTCGCGCAACGTTACTTTGCAATGAAGATTCAAGCGCTGCCGATATTCGAGGCGTTCTTTTTCGGAGCTTTCAGCCTTTGCTTCCGAGGCCTTCAATGCCTTCTCCAAAATGGCAATACGACTGATTGCGTCCGTCAGTTCGGGCACTTCAATTTCATTTGGCGGGGGTGTTTTGATTTCGCTGATTGGTTTGCCCCGAGCAATCTCTCTTCGGGCGTGCATGAAATCAAGCCGGGCTTCGACCACTGTTTTGAGCGGCGGCCGGATCGTGGATTTCTTCCGAACATATTTTTCGCCGAGCAGCAGGCGCTGCGCGGTGGGGTGGAATGGCTCGAGACTTGGGTCGCCGTTCTTCAAGGTCCGCAGGACCGGATCGTTCAAAATCGTTTCGAGTTCAAGTGCGATCGTTTTGGCTTCGGTTTGATCACGTGTGCCCAGGGACTTGTTCTGACGCTTGCCCTTCACGTCGTAAAAATTGAGACAAAACACCGGACGATTTTTTGTTTGGAAGGGCAAAAGATTCTGCTTCGGAAATGCGGCAATCATCTGAAACCTCCAAATTAAAGACTCGATTCGGAGTGCATTATAGCCGATCTGAAGAACGTTTGAAGAACGTTTTTGAGGTCAAATTTGAAGAACGCTCGAATTTTTAAGCGCTAAAATTGTCATACAAATCGTTGTTTTGTATTGATTTAAGTCGTATAGCCAGGACGGGAATCGAACCCGCACTTGGGGGATTTTAAGTCCCCTGCCTCTGCCGTTGGGCTACCTGGCCGTACTAACTATAAAATTGTGATGCATCGCGTTCTTGTATCGGACGGGGCATCATATCTGCTTTACGGATGGATGCAAGGTTGCAGGAACACTTTGTATGTGAGAGCGTTGACTCGAAAACTCTTTTGGAAAACGAGATGCAATCTGTCTCGTCAGGTTTGTATTAATGCATCTCAGTAATAGTCCCGGCAGTCGTTGAAATCAGCGCAATCGCTTGTGGGCCTTTGCCGATGTGCAGGCCGACTTTGCCGGGCGTGACTGTTTTGATTTGGACGTGTCCGTCGGAGTCGGCCGTGATGTTTATGATGTGATCGTGGATATGAATTCCGGTCACTGTCAGGGACGGCCAATCGCGCGGCAGGTTGGGCTTCACGTCGAAGCCGTCGGCGGTGGGTGTGAAGCCGAGGAATCCGTAGAGCATCACTTGCGGGACGAGGACGCTTTCCATGAATTCTTTATCCATGCCCAATCCGCCGGGTGGGCCACCGCCTTGCAATGTGCCGCGTCCGGGCTTGGCGTAATAGGCTCGGTACCCACCCTCTTTTTGCACCTCTCCGAACCACCCCAGAATTGTGCTGAGACGCTTCC
Organism: Planctomycetota bacterium; assembly: GCA_037129555.1. Taxonomy (GTDB): domain Bacteria; phylum Planctomycetota; class SZUA-567; order H5-PLA8; family H5-PLA8; genus JANXLS01. Next base: position 6,773 of record JBAXUS010000178.1, on the reverse strand, counting down.
ATGCATCATCAGGTCCGTTGGTTTTCAAGCGGGCCATCATATCGTAATAGCCGAATCCCAGCACGGATCCGCCGTCCTGAACCTGGTTGCCCCACGTGATGCGCTCGGGACTGCTCCACGCCCAGACATAGGATTCGATGTTGCGTTTGGTGGTTGCTCGCGCGGCGAAACGCCAATGATAGATGTCGTCGCCGCGCGATGTATCACCGGCGATGTCGCGTTTGCCGTCGAGCCAACTGAGGATACTGAGCGCTTGCTCGGATGATGCGAGACCGTGGTGAACGGCTTCAAGATTCAGCACCGTGAATCCGTAGTCGTAGGGCTTGCCGTCGAGGTCGATCCAGCCGACGAAGCGACCGGCTGCGGCGTTCCAGAAGCGCGTTCGGAAATCGGTTCGTACCTCGTCTGCGAGGTGGTCGATGTCGTCAGGATCGAGCGATTCTTTTTCACTCGGGATCTGCCATTCGGGGTGCGACGCGATGTCGCGTTCAAGTTCCGCAATGCCGCGCAATGAGTCATACAGATAGATCGTTGCCGAAGCGTCGTGGCCACCGAAGGGGATGAGATCCCAATAGTTGTTTCCAACTCCGGTGCCTTTGCGGAGCGTTTTTGTACCGTTGGCCGCGAGGACCAAACCACTGCGCCCGTCATGTCCGGCCCACGGAACGCGGACGTGTCTGCCTTCGCGGACGGAGAATTCGTTGAGCGCGAAAGTCAGCGCTGTGCGCATCCGACCGATGCTCGCGCGCAGAAATGCCACGTCATGTGTCCAATTGAAAAAATCAGTACACCCCCGGATGAAGTTGGAATTCGTGAGCGGGTGGCGCGTGTCGATGGCAGTGATGATGGATTTCAAATCGATGCTGGAACCAGCGGCGTGAGTGATCGTGACGCGGTAGCGTGTCACGACGCCTGAATAGCCCGGGTGCTGGGACATGGAGATGTTGGAGTAGTGCATGCCTTCGGCGTCGCGAGCGCTTGGGAATGTCACGTGGCGTTCGGGGCTCCAGGATTTTTCGGTGTCTTTCATCCACGCAATGGTGGGTTGCGATGTAGTCGGTAGGCCCCGTGCGGCCCATTCAAGACGTGCGAACGGAGCAACGTGAGATTCGCAGCGGAACGCGGGGGTGGTGAGGATGATCGTGTCGGCGGTGGCTTTGAGTTTCAAGCCTGCAATGGGGTCGAAACCTTCGACGCGCGCGCCAGTGATCTCCCAACCATCGGTGTTGGTGAGCGCTTTGAGTTTAAAATAGCCGACGGCCCAGGCTTCGTTTGCGTTCGAGAAATGAAAGCCGATTCCGCCGGATTGTTGCCATCCCGGGAATGGCCAGCCTTCGCTGTGCCCCATGCCGCGATGTTGCTGCATGGACACGTAGCCGTCAGTTCCGATGCGGCGTTTCAAGAAAACATTGCGATAAAAATCGCGCGGCGCGTTACCACTCCAAAGCGTTGCGTAGGGCAGCCACGTATCCCAGAGCGTGCAGGACGAACGTGCTTCTGCGTGATTCAGCGCGTGGAGATCGTTCAGCGATTTCATCGCGGCTTCATGCCCAGGCACCGCGAATTGGGGCAATTCTTCAGCGGCTCGAAGCGGCGTGTGCGGCGCCATCAGCGCAGCGATTAGCACTGTTAAAACGGCTAAAAATAAGGATCGATTATCGCGTCTCATGGTTCTAAATCTGCTCGACATCGGATGCGTAAAATAAGTCGGAAGTTGTGATGAATACAACCGCCGAGCGAGAAGTGTTTAAGAAAATGACGAATTCGTTTCAGTTGCGAAGATTATTTTTCAAAACAGCCACTGTGTGCACATCTCAAGACTGCGTGTTGATTGCAAGCGGTAGGTGCTTATACTGATACGTCGCGTGGGTCAATTGGAAACAGAATGGGCGAGTCGTATCCGGACAGCATCGGCAGCTATCGCATCCTCTCCAAACTGGGGCAAGGGGGGATGGGGAGCGTGTATCGCGCCGTGCAAGGCACGCTCGAACGCCCCGTCGCGTTGAAAGTTCTTCCGCCTGAATTCTCCAATCACACGGAATACGTCGCTCGTTTTTTGCGCGAGGCCCGGACGATCGCGGCGATCCGACACGAGAACATCATCCAAGTCTACGACTCCGGCGAATATCAGGGCCAGTACTACATCGCTATGGAATTGGTCGATGGCGGGAACTTATTGAACGTCGCCGACGCGCGCGAAAAAGTGAGCGAAACCGACGGATTGAACATGATGCTCCAAGCCGCGCGCGGATTGAACGCAGCGCATGCGAAGGGCCTGATCCATCGCGACATCAAGCCTGAGAATTTGTTGCTGGGAACGGACAAGGTGGTCCGCATCGTCGATTTTGGATTGGTCATGGATTCCGGTTCGGCGACGCAATTGACACTCGCCGGAACGTGCCTCGGAACACCGATGTACATGAGCCCCGAGCAGGCGGACGGTGAGACGGCTGATCCGCGCAGCGACTTGTATTCGTTGGGCGCGACATTCTTCCGTGTCTTCACCGGACAACCGCCGTTTGGCTCGGCGACTGTGATGAATATTCTGTACAAACAGAAATTCGAACAGCCCGCTGATCCGCAAAGTTTGCGCCCGGATTTGTCCCGTGGCGCGGCGGATTTATTGCTGCATTTATTGGCCAAACGCCGCGATGACCGGCCTGAAGGCGCGACCGCGTTGATCGCGATGATTCAGGACGTGCTGGCTGGAAAACCGATCCCCGCGCCGCCTCCATTCGCGCCACTTATCCCCAAATTAGTGTCCAACGAAACAGGTGCTGAATCGGGACAGCGTCAGAATGTGTCGAGTGAAACGGCGGCGATTTTCGGCAGCGATTCGCGGCGGAGCGGTCCTGAATCCGACAGCAAATCGGGACTGCTCGCAGCGGCGATTTTCGTGATCATTTTTGCGGCGGCTGTGTTCGCTATTGCGTCAGGAAGCAAACCGGAAAAGCCCGAACCGCCGAAGCCGAAAGTGGTGAAAGCGCCGGTTCAGATTACGGACGCAGAAGTGAAGGAGCGCATCGCGCTGGGCGACCGCGCATTCAAAGCCGGACGGATCAAGGACGCTCGCGCGATTTATTTGGAAGCCCTGAAACTCGTCCCAGGGCACGTGGATTTAATTTCGCGCCGGGACCGTTCCGACCGGCGCATTGGTTTTGACAACACCATGATCGAGGCGGCTGAACTCGAAAAGCAGGGCCGCTTGAGCGACGCGCTGGAACGGTTCAAACACGCGCAGGCGCTGGATGAAGAAAGCGCCGCGCAAGTCTGCATTGATCGCGTCGCGGCAGCTATTGAAGCGGCGAAAAAGCCCGTAGCCTCGTTCGCCCCGGCGACTCCGCGCGATCCTAAAATGGAGGAGTTGGAACGCGTTGAACGTGAAGCCGACGACGCTCGTAAACACGACGATTTTGCCAAGGCAGAGAGCTTGTATTTGCGCGCGGCGGAGCTGTCGCCGCCCGCTCAAAAAGGACCGCTGTTGGACAAAGCTCGGCAGAGTGCGCGACTCAAGTTTTTGAGCCTGGCGAAACTGGCCGAAGCAGCTGGCGATCTGCCGCGCGCGGAATCCAGCTACGCGAAAGCGCTTGAGATTCTTCACGACGATACGCTGGCCGAACGGTTGAATCTGGTCCGCCAGAAAATCCGCGCGGATGAGAAGCACGAAGCGGATTACGCGCAGGCGATGCGCGAGGGGCAGGACGCGTTGGAGCGCAATGATTTCAAGACGGCGCGCGTGAAGTTCGGGCAGGCCTCCGGCTTCAAACCCGACGTCTCGCCACCCGCCGCGAAATTGAACGAAGTGGATGCTCGCGAGTTTTTTTTGATCGGCGACAAGGCGCGCGATGTGGGTGATTTGAACGAGGCTCGTAAGGCGTATGAAACGGGGCTGACCAAATGCCCGGCGCTTGAAAATGAAGTCCAGACAAAGATCAAAGCGCTCGAAAAAGCGCCGACCCGTGCGGACATCGCAGTCTCAAAAGCGACCGCGTTGGCTGATGCTCGTCAAGACGATGAAGCGCTTGTCGTGTTGGACGACGCACTGAAAATCGATCCGAACGCGACGCCGTTGAAGACAGCGCGCGCGGCATTAGAGTCCGCGCGAAATGCGGAAGACGTGTTCGAGCAACTCCAAAAAATCGCGGCTGACGCGATGGACCGATTGCGCATGGCGGGCGAATTGGACGAGGAAGACGAGGTCAACAAAACGCATGTGGTCAACGTGGCGAAGCTGCAATTATCGTTGCTCGATAAATCCAAGAAGCCGCTCTCGGCATTTGCCGCGGGTGAGTTCTTGGCTGCGGGTACGTTTGTTGCGACGGCCAGAAGTCTAGCGGGCGACATGCAAGTGGAGCTGCACAAAGCCGCGACTCATTTTACGAAACAAGCTGAAAAGGTGGACGGTTTCAAAGTCTTCTTTGCTCCGAAAATGGCCGTAGGGGGCGACCGAAAAAAAGCGGAAAAGTATCGTGCCCAGGCCGAAGCAATGAACAGCTTGGCGAGCCAGGCGAAAGCGATTCAAAAGACGCAGTAAAACGCGAGTTTTACATATGCTGCAATCGATATAGAAAGCCATACCCTTTATATAGGCCTGAAATGGTGCATAAAAAATTCGTTTGCTCATTGTGCATTTATGTAGACTTTGCACTCGCGTGGAATATTATGTATGAAGTGAGTTATGGATGAAGTGGGGGCTGTCAATGGCCGTACCAGAAGCGAGTGGACCGAGACGGGATCTCTTTGGCGACATAGCCGTCGCCAAGTGTCTGCTGACATGGTCGCAAGTCCGTGACATCCTTAAAAAACAAGTCCAATACCGCGAAAAAGGAATCGTCATTCGCTTCGGTGAATTGTCGGTCGAGATGGGTTATTTGACTGCACCACAATCCACAGAAATCCTTGCCGAGCAACGCAACAAACGCAAACCGTACGAAGTCAAGCAACCGCAGATTTCGACCGATCTCCAAGAATGGGAAGTCTCCTCGGACCACCCCTATATTCTGGGACGCTATCATTTGCAGAAGCGCCTCGGCGGCGTGATGGGGATTGTGTTCAAGGGCATTGACACACAAAACGGTCGGCCTGTCGCGATCAAAGTGCTGCCGAAAGGCCTCGCTCAAGACGCCTCGTTTGTCGAACGATTTAAACGCGAAGTGCGCGCGACAGGAGCGCTCAGCCACCCCAATATTATTTCAGTCTGGGACTCCGGCGTGATCAACGGCGTCTTCTATCTCGCGATGGAATATGTCGAAGGCGAGACGCTGATCCGCCGCATGCACCGTGAAGGCATTCAGCCTGAAAAGACTGCGTTGGCGATTGGACTGGGTGTCGCGCGCGGATTGGAACACGCTCACGCGCAGGGCATTTTACACCGCGACGTGAAGCCTGAAAACATCATGATCTCCAGCGCCGGGCAAGTGAAACTCGCGGACTTGGGACTCGCGTTGTTTTTGCACGACACGCTGCGCATCACGTCAGAAGGCATTGCCGTCGGGACGCCACATTACATTTCGCCCGAGCAAGCCCGCGCGCTCCGCAACACGGATCATCGCTCGGACTTGTACAGCCTCGGCGCCACGCTTTTCCACGTCGTCTCCGGACGCCTCCCGTATGAAGGCGAAAACGGCGGCGAAGTCATGAAGCGCCATGTCTTCGAGCCGACGCCGAATCCGCAGGACGTCAATCCCGCCGTCAGTAACAACACGGCTGGCATGATCATCAAATTAATGGCGAAAGATCCCGAGCAACGCTACCAGACTGCCAGCGAAGTCGCGGCGGTTCTGGAATATTTGCTCTCGATCACGCCGTAACCCGCACCACTGCTTCGCCCAATTCCCGCCCAATTTCATCCACGCGATAACCGAATCCCGGACCGCGTAGTGAACTCAAATCCACGCTGCCGTTTTGGCGGCGGTAGAGTTTCGGATGAACGCGTTCTTCGAGGCTGGACGCGTCGGGATAAAATTGTGATGCGTTTGTTTCGACGCCCATGATCGTCCCAACGTGCGACGCGAGCAGCGCGTGGGGGATCATCGCGAGCATCGGATTCGTCAGATCCTGGACCATCAGTGTCATGCCGTGCGCCTTTGCAAAACAGGCGCTGAGCAGCGCGCCAGTCTGCGACTTGCACGTCTTTAATGCGACGCCGGTCCAGCCGAGTTCGCGCCCGAGTTTGACCATATGCCAGTCGTGCGCGCTCTCGTCCATGAACAACGGCTTGCGAGCGGCGACGCTGTGGACGTCGATCGGATGTTCTTCGATCTCGTATGGAAATGGCTGTTCGACGTACAGGATCATGCCGTAAATGCGTGGCTGTTCTGCGAGCAGATGATCGAGAATATGATTGACATACGCGACATCGTGGACCGTGCAATTGAAATCAGTTGAGAGCCAGTCCACGCCGTGTTCAATCGCGAGCGTCCCAACATCGACGATGCGCTGAATGTCCCACGCGACATCGTTGCCTTTCAATTTGATCTTCAAACAGTTCAAGCCGTCCCGGCGAATCCAATCGGCGAGTAGCGTTGGAACACCGTCGTTGACCTTTACGCTTTCCGGTTCCGACACCGCGATGCGATCAAGACCACCGACAAGGTGCCACGCCGGCATCACGTTCGTTCGTGATGATGACAGAAAATCGCTGGGATATGTTCCGCGAAAATCGACGTTCGATTTCTCGGCGGGTTCGAGGAACGCGGAGAGGTCTGCGTTCATGTATTCGCGATTGTACGTGTCGTAGATGTAGCGCTGATGCAGGACGCCGTAGGCATCGT
>JBAXUS010000177.1:0-13074 GCA_037129555.1 Planctomycetota bacterium | reverse complement strand
CGTTCCATTCGTTCCAAATTTCGAAGAGCGTTTTGACGGTCCGCAGACCCGCGTTTCGCAGACTTCCTGAAGCGCTCGCTTGCTGGCATGCAGGCAGCCGCCCAAATAGGAGAGCAATACCCCGCTCCTTGCCTGAACGCTCGCGAACAACACGCGAAGCTCACTCTACCACACCACAAAGCCACACAACATCAAGCCCAACTCCCACGAATTCACCGAAGCCGTCGCCTTTTTGTGAGCGTTTAAAGTGGAAAAGAGAAAAGAAAAAAGGGCTAAAAGTCCAGGCCAGACACAACAATACGGAATCCGAGGTAGTTGCTCCGAACGCTGGGCCCGTACCTGTCGCGGCTAGCCGACCGACAGTGCTCGGGCCAGTCGATCCAAGACCCACCACGAAACACCTGCCTATCACCCTGTTCGCGTTCGTTAAACGGATCGATGGCGGACAAGGCTTGGGCATCATCCGTGTACGCGTCCGCGCACCACTCAAAAACATTGCCGTGCATGTCGTACAAGCCAAACGCATTCGGCTTCTTGGTTCCGACCGGATGCGTGGCCTTGCTGTTTTCGGCATGCCATGCCACCGCGTCCAGGTCGCTCACCAGATTGCCCGAATGATACTCGGTCGTCGTTCCCGCTCGACACGCGTATTCCCGCTGCGCTTCGGTCGGCAAACGCGCCTCTAGCCCGTTCACCCGCAACCGTTCGTTGAGCTTCTTGCAGAACGCCGTGGCGTCGTCCCAGGATACCATTTCGACCGGCAGTTGCGCACCTTTGAAGTCGCTGGGATTTGAACCGACGAGCGCTTCGTACTGTGCCTGCGTCACCGCATATTTGCCCATGTAGAATGGCCGCGTGATCGTCACTGGATGCGCGCGCATTTCATAAGGACGAACTTGTTTGTAGACCATGGCCGCTTCATAGTCCTGGATTTGAGCCAGCGCCAAATACCACCGCGTCCCGCCCCACACCATGATGCTGCATGCGAAACTGAGCGCCATCAGCCAGCGCAACGAAAACGAAAACCGCCGCCCCGTTCGTTTGCGAAGGAATATGTAAGCGAGCAGTGCCAGTGCGAGCGCCGCGCCGATGCCAATCAGCACCTGGGCGCTGAAGACGGTAATCGTCGGCTTCTCCGGCTCAGGCGTGCCCATGATGAACTTGCCCGCCGGAATCAGAACCAACTCCAGCTTCACGCCCTTCCCCAAATCATAGCTTTTCGAAGCCGGCAGATTGACGCGCGCGGCATACGCCTCGACCGTTTCATGCCCATCCCACAACGGATAAACGCGCGGCGCTTCAGCGGCGTGAAGGGTTAAGCAAACGAGGATGGCGGACAGAAGGAGTCGTTTCATTGGAAATAGATAGTCTACTCGCGGTAGGCATTGGGGAACAGCAAAGAGTAAAAAGGGCTATCAGTCCAGCGGCAAAACTACACGGAACCCGTTGACGGAGAGCCGATTGACCGGCGAGCTGAGGTTCCGGTACGCAGAGCGGCAGTTCCACGGGAGGTCGTACCAGGACCCGCCGCGCAACACGCGATACGCTCCTTCTTTCGGTCCAGCGGGATCGACTTTTGAGGCTACAGAATAGTATTCTTCATCAAAATAGTCCGCGCTCCATTGCCACACATTCCCGAGCATGTCATACAAACCGAACGCATTTGCTTTCTTTTGTCCCACTGGATGCGTCATGTTCTTGCTGTTCGCGGCATACCACGCCACCGCGTCCAGGTCGGTCTCCAGATTGCCTGAATAAAAGCGCGTTCTCGTCCCCGCCCGGCAGGCATATTCCCATTGCGCTTCCGTGGGTAGTTGCACTTGGGCTGTATGCTTTTCGGACAGCTTTTGACAGAACGCCGTGGCATCCTTCCAACTCACTTGCTCTACCGGAAGGTTCGCTCCTTTGAAACCACTTGGGTTGGTTCCCATCAGCGCTTGATATTGTTCTTGGGTGACTGTGTATTTCCCCATGTAAAAGGGGCGCGAGATCAGCACCGGATGCGCTGGTTTTTCGTTGGCTTGAGCCGCGTTATACCGCGCCATGGCCGCTTCATAGTCCTGGATTTGAGCCAGCGCCAGATACCACCGCGTCCCGCCCCACACCATGATGCTGCACACGAAACTGAGCGCCATCAGCCAGCGCAACGAAAACGAAAACCACCGCCCCGTTCGTTTCCGCAGAAGCAAATACGCGAGCAGTGCCAGCGACAGCGCCGCGCCGATGCCAATCAGCACCTGGGCGCTGAAGACGGTAATCGTCGGCTTCTCCGGCTCAGGCGTGCCCATGATGAACTTGCCCGGCGGAATCAGAACCAACTCCAACGTCACCCCGCCGCCAAGATCAATCGTCTTCGTGGAATCAAGATGAGCACGCTGAGCATACGCTGCAACGCTTTCGCGACCGTCCCAAAGGGGATAGGACGGCGACGGCTCCGCCGCGTTACAACAATAGGCCGCGCAAACGAGGACGCCAAGAAACAGGATACGCATAGCTGAACAGATTATCACGGAATTCACGCGGCTTCATGACAATTTGCGATTCTCTCAGGGCAATGTGGCGCAAAACGCGTGGATTTTTTTACGCGGCGGACCGGCGTGGTATGCCGATCTTGGCGACCTGTTCGGATATGAGACCGTCGAAGATTTCCTGCGCATTTGCCGCGAGCACAAATGCCCGTAGTCCGGCCGAAACCCCAACCGATTCGCACTCAAGCAGCATCCCCGAGCGATGAATCGTCCCCATCATTGCGCCGCCCCAAGATTCGAGCGTCGGGCAACTCATCTTTTCTCGTAACTTCCGCAGAACAGAGGGTTAGTGGGGAGTCCTGGACGACGGCACCAACACCACCCGAAAACCGAGGCGGCTGCCCCGATCGTCGGGACCGTACCCGTAGCGGTAAGCCGACCGACAGTACTCGGGAATGTTGTAACAAGACCCGCCACGCAACACGCGCGCAGCACCCTGTACATCGTTGACGGGATCGGTGGCGTTCAACTTTTCATAGTCTTCTTTGTACGCATCCTGGCACCACTGCCACACATTCCCGTGCATGTCGTAAAGCCCAAACGCATTCGGTTTTTTCGTACCGACTGGATGCGTCGTGTTCTTGCTGTTCCCTTCGTACCACGCCACGGCGTCCAAATCGCTGTCAGCATCGCCAGAATAAAATCGAGTCTTCGTCCCCGCCCGGCAGGCGTATTCCCATTGCGCTTCCGTGGGCAAGCGTGCCTCCAGCGCTTGTGTCCGCAACCGCTCGTTGAGTTGCTTGCAGAAAGCCGCGGCCTCGTCCCACGAGACGGTTTCAACCGGATTCTGCGGGCCTTTGAATTGGCTCGGGTTCGCCCCGGTCACCGCTTCATATTGCGCCTGCGTCACCGCGTACTTGCCCATGTAAAACGCCTTCGAGATCAGCACGGGATGCGCCGGTTTCTCATTTGCATAAGCAGCGTTATACCGCACCATCGCCGCTTCATATTCCCGGAGTTGAACCCGCGCCAGATACCAACGTGTCCCGCCCCACACCATGATGCTGCACGCGAAACTGAACGCCATCAGCCAGCGCAACGAAAACGAAAACCGCCGCCCCGTTCGTTTGCGAAGGAATATGTAAGCGAGCAGTGCCAGTGCGAGCGCCGCGCCGATGCCAATCAGCACCTGGGCGCTGAAGACGGTAATCGTCGGCTTCTCCGGTTCGGGCGTACCCATGATGAACTTACCCGCAGGAATCAGCAAGAGTTCCAGCTTGATGCCGTTCCCGAGGTCGAGCGTCTTCGTGGAATCAAGATGAGCACGCTGAGCATACTCTGCAACGCTTTCGCGACCGTCCCACAGAGGATCGGACGGCGACGGCTCCGCCGCGTTACAGCAACAGGCCGCCCAGACGATGGCACAAAAAAACATGAAACGCATGATTAAAACAGACTACCACGTAACACGGCTTCACGGCAATCAGCATTCCTCGGGGTGCAAAGCGCATGAATTGCTTTACGCGGCGGAGCGGCGCGGGATGCCGGTCGATCGAATATGACCGGAGATAATCGCGTCAAATGACGAATGGGTAGCGGCGTGCGATTCGAGCATCTGCCTCCCAATCGGGCATGACTTCCGACGCTTCCCGGTGAACGATCAGCACTTTTCTTTCACAGGCGTTCACATAGCCGGTAACCTCCCACCGCTGGCTGAAGTCGCTGCCGACGAAACGAAACTGTGGGGGACAATCCGCGAACGGCCAACTCATGGCGGCTGCGAAGGACTGGCAGACGGCCACCAATGGACGCTGCGTGCTTGGCAAGCCATTCATCCGACTTCCCCGAAATGGTGGAAAGGAATGGACATAGTAACTATTAATTATTACGATTATCTATTTGTTTCATCCCCTTTGAACCTTGCGATAAAGAAATGCGTCGGAGGTGAGCAACGACGTTAGCAAGGCTTTCATGCTGCCGCCGCTCTCTTTATAGGCACGGTAAGCATCCTGCAGAATCGGCGCGTCGTTAATCGTTTCGTTCCGCCCCATCCAAAAGCGAAAAACGTGGCGTACAAAAACCTGCGTGACGCGTTCACTGGCAGCGAGCTTCCTGATCATCTCTATGGGACTTGAAACGGGTCCGTCCAATGTCGGGTCACCACTGAGAAGTATCTCACCTGTACTGTCAACCTTTTGGCCCCAATTATTATTAGGGTTCGTGTCACGAATCATTCCAAGATGATTATACATTTCAAAAGGCAATCCGAGTGGATCCATTTTCTGATGACAACGCCAGCATTCTGCTGCACGGGTCACGCGCATGCGCTGACGCAGAGTTGAATGGGGTTCATCCGGCAGCTTGGCGTCCACTGTAATTGGAATATCTGGTACGGCATCACCCAAAAGACTCTCCCGGATCCAGCGGCCGCGCAGAATAGCATGATTTTCCATCGCATCCGAGTGAGCGATCAGCCAAACAGGATGGGTGAGGATGCCGAGACGCTCTTTTGTATCCACGGTGGTGATGGCTTTAAGGGCATCTTTGGCAGGCGGGAAAATGCCGTTGTCGAATTGTGACTGACGCACATAGATCGGCTGTGCGGGATTGGGTAAAATGTGATGAAGCTGGTTCCCATTGGTGACTTCGTGTTGCACCCGCTCTTCATCACCTTTTGCAACCAGGGTTTTGTCGTACATCCTGATGGGGACGAATGCTTTCGCCCTATTAATGAAGTAAGCAATATCGGTGGTCATGCCACGATGTAGCCGCACTGAGGTGTAGGGCTGATAGATGACGCGGTCGGTGGTGAGCAATTCCTTCAAGACGTTTTTGTCTTCCCGCAGGATCAGTTCGATCAAGCCATCCGTGTTGGCGATCATGCTGTTTATGACTGCGGGATGTGATTCATAATGCGCCCCTTGTTCCACAATGGACTGTCTGGTCTTACAGATGCTGCTGGAGCGATCGTAATCAAAATAATCCCTGAAGAACTGTAGAATACGGGGCTTTCGGATGCTGTCATCATTCAAGATGCGGATAACTTCGAGTTTAACGTCCTCCCGTGTCTTGAGTTTCCCTTCAGCCAGTGCCGTTTGTAGGTGATCGTTATCCGGGCGGATGTACGAAAAAGCCGCGTTGATGGCGAGCGCCAGTTCCTGCCCCTCCAACATCACGCGCCCAAATTCATCAGGCTTTCCGGCCTCACACAATTCCGTGCGAAACAGCGCGTCGCGGTCAAGAAAGATTGGCGTCAGACCCACAAAGGCGCCATCTTCCTTTCCGAGTTGCTTGATGGACTTATTCACAATTTCAAGATAAGTAGCTGTTTCTTCCGCCTTGGGCGGGCGCAGGGTCAGGGATTCGAATAGGAAATTAATAACTGTTTTAAGACGGTCGTCGCTGACGCCAGGTGTTTTCATCAGGTCATACACAGGTGTCAGAGGTCGTCTGATTTCTTTACTATAGTAAATCAAATTGCCATGCTTATTGGGAATCTTTTTGTAATCGTCACCGAGTTGGGATGGATCCACGGCGGGGCCGTAGGCCATGAATCGCAGGATGGCTTCGGCGTCGCCGGCAATTTGTGTCGCCTCGGCACTGTTGACTGTGTAAAGAAAAGGATAGTTTTTTAATCCATGGTCTCTGATCATTGCCAATTTGGAATTGAAGCCAGCAACGCCAAAAGAATAGGCATCACCTTCGCTACCGAGATAGCCATCCAGACCAAAATAGACCTTAATCTCGCCTTCCAAATTCGACGGTATATGATCGCCATGTGTCCAAAGCCCCGGACGTTCGGAATTGTATTTCCGTTTGAGACAGATTAATTCATTTAGCCGGACCAGATGTTCCTGTGGGTGAATGCGCCAGATACGCGCGGGTGTAGATGCGGGTTCAAGATTTTTAGGCAAGGCCCCAAAAAGAAGATCGTGATCAATATGATTGCCTTTAACAGGACGCATGTGATCGACGAACCCGCCCTTATCCTTCAGGGCCTTGGTTATTCCGTCCGTAATCCATCTAGAAAGCTCGTAGCGCTCGATCAATTCCGGCTGATTCCGTCTCTTCCTGGGGGGCATTTCCTTTAAGGCAACCTGCTCCCAAATGCGCTTCCAGAGGCTGGCATTTTCGGGCGAGATGTCCTGCAAGTTTTCTAATGAAATATTACCTTTTTCGGTGTCGTTGTCGTGACACTCCATGCAATATTTTTCGAGAAACGGCTTGGCCCTTTTTTCGAACGTGGTTTCACCCGCATTAACCGGCTCAGGCTGGGCCGCGTTGGTCAACGGGGTGAATTGGAGGGCAAACAAAACCGTGCTAATAATGAGTTTGTGCATCGGCATCTCAGGTCTAACTTTCTTGTCCTAGTCCGTCCACTTCATTCCCTGTGAACCTTGCGATAAAGAAAAGCATCCGAGGTAAGCAGCGACGTTAGTAAGGCTTTCATACTGCCACCGCTTTCTTTGTATGCACGGTAAGCATCCTGAAGTATCGGCGCATCATTGATAGTTTCATTGCGGCCCATCCAGTAGCGGAAAACGTGGCGGACGAAGACCTGATTGACGCGTTCACTGGCAGCGAGCTTCCTGATCATCTCCATGGGATCCTTCACGGGGCCGTCTAATGCGGGGTCGCCACTATTAATGATCTCTCCGGTCGTGTCAACTTTTTGGCCCCAATTGTTTGACGGGTTCGTATCACGCATGAGTCCGAGTTGATTGTATTTTTCAAAGGGCAGGCCGAGGGTATCCATTTTCTTATGACAACGCCAACATTCTGCCTCACGGGTCACGCGCATTCTGTGACGCAGGGTTGCATTGGGTTCATCGGGCAACTTGGCATCCACTGTGATCGGGATATCGGGTACGGCGTCGCCCAAAAGGCGTTCGCGGATCCAACGTCCGCGCAAAATGGCATGGTTGTCCATTGCGTCCGAGTGCGCGACTAACCAAACAGGATGCGTGAGGATACCGAGGCGCTCATTCGTATTAACGGTTGTGAGGGATTTTAATGCATCGGTAGCGGGCGGGTGGCGGCCTTTGTCGAATTGAGACTGACGCACATAAATCGGTTCAGCGGGATTAGGGAATATGTGATGGAGCATGTTCTCATCATAAACTTTCCTTTGGGCTCGTTCGATGATCAGCTTGTTGTCTTTAGTGGGTTCGATTTTCTCATATTTCTTAAACTCCACTAATTTCTTTCCATTGACGGAGAAGTAAGCAATGTCGGTTTTGAATAAGATACCATCTCTGAAATTCGCGCCGGAGGTGAAGGGCTGGTAGATGACGCGGTCGGTGGTGAGCAGTTCTTTCAAGACGTTCTTGTCTTCCCGCAAAATCAATTCCACAAGGCTATCAGTATTAGTGATCATGCTGTTCATTGCGGCATAATAAGTATCAAAATGCCCGCCGAAGCGTTCAAGGGCTTTGCGATCTTTACAGATACTGGCGGCGCGGTCGTAGTCGAAGTATTCTCTGAAGAACTGTAGAATGCGCGGCTTGCGGATGCTGTCGTCATTCAGAATGCGGGTGACTTCACGCTTGACGTCTTCGCGGGTCTTTAATTGCCCTTCGCCCAGCGCGGTCCAGAGATGATCATTGTCGGGACGGATGTAGGAGAAAGCTGCGTTGACGGCGAGAGCGAGTTCCTGTCCTTGCAACATGACGCGACCATATTCGTCAGGCTTGCCGTACTCACACAGTTCCGGGCGAAAGAGCGCGTCGCGGTCAAGAAAGATCGGCGTCAGGCCCATGAAGACGCCATTATCTTTACCGAGTTCTTTAATAGACTTGTTGGCTATTTCGAGGTAAGTAGCGGTTTCTTCGCTGCTGGGTGGGCGCAGCGTTAGAGATTCGAAGAGGAAGTTAATGACTGGTTTGAGGCGTTCGTCGCTGATACCAGGAGTCTGCATCAGCTCATAGAGAGGAGTCAACGGTCGTTTGATTTCCTTCGTATAATAAACGAGACCATCTCGCTTATTGGGGATCTTTTTAAAGTCATCGCCAAATTGATAGGGCTCACCGGCGGGGCCGTTAGCCATGAAACGCAGGATTGACTCCGCGACGCCAGCAATCTGTTGAGCCTCGGCGCTGTTGACTGTGTAAAGGAAAGGATAGTTGCGCAATCCCCGGTCCCTGATCAACGAAAACTTGGCCGAAAAACCGCTTGTGCCAAAATCATAGCCATCGCCAACACTTCCAAGATAGTTATCCAGTCCGAAATAGACTTTGGTCTCACCTTCCAAATTGGTTGGAATAAAATCACCGTGAGTCCACAGGCCTGGGCGTTCCGGATTGTATTTGCGTTTGAGGCAGATTAGATCATTCAGGCGGACCAGATGTTCCTGGGGTTGAATGCGCCAGATGCGCGTCGGCGTGGAGGCCGGTTCGAGGTTTTTTGGGAGGGGGCCAAACAGTAAATCGTGATCAATATGATTGCCCTTGACCGGGCGCAGATGGTCGACGAAGCCGCCTTTGTCTTTCAGCGCCTTCGTCATTCCGTCCGTAATCCAATTGGATAACTCCAGCCGCTCCATCAATTCCGGCTGGTTTCGTCGTTTCCTGGGAGGCATTTCCTTCAAGGCCACCTGCTCCCAGACACGTTTCCACATGCCAGCGTTTTCCGGCGAAACGTCGCCCAGATTTTCGAGAGAGATATTACCTTTCTCGGTGTCGTTGTCGTGACACTCCATGCAGTACTTTTCGAGAAAGGGCTTGGCCCTTTTTTTGAAAGCAACTTCCCCTGCGTTACCCGGATCCGTCTGGCCAGCATGTGCCAGCGGCAAAAAGAGAAGGATTGATAAAATCGCGCTAAAAATGAGTTTGTTCATCAGCATCTCAAGCCAGCAGTTCTTCGATGGGACCGATCTTACTGCGAGTGAGATTGGCCATGTTCTTGTCCAAATTGAAGCGATCAACTGATGAGCCGACACCGCGGAGGAAAGTAGTGTAGAGGTCGTTGATCGGGCGTTCTTTGACGAGGGTGTATTGCCCGGTCTTAAAGCGCCCGCCGCCATTGCCGAGAAGAACGAAGGGCCATTCGGTACCGTCGGAGTGCTGCTTTTCGGCGTTGTTGCTGGTATAGACAATCAGGGTGTTGTCCATCATGGTGCCCGCGCCTTCCGGCACGGCTTCAAGCGCTTTCATGATCTTCACCAACATCTCGCAGTTGTAGTTACGGATTTTGGTCCAGATGGCGTTGCCGGGTTGATCGACATGACCGAGTCCGTGGCCCGTGTCAGGGACGCCGAGTCCTTTCCAGGAGCCGAAATATTCTCCGCATCCGGATGCTATCGTCAGGACGTTGGTGAGGTTGGCCTGTAGCGCTGCGATGCCGATTTCAAGTAGAGCGTCGTGCCATTCGGTTTCGAATTTGGGCTTGGAGTAGCGCCCGTCGAGTTTAGGAGCGAATTTTTTGAGCTGCTCGGAGATCTTCGACAGTTTTTCGCGCATTCCGTTCACGTCTCGAAAACCACTGACATACGATTCGTAACGTTCGGCTTCGCTCTTGGGCAAGCCTTTGGATTTGGATCGTGCCACACGTTCGATATCCAGCATGACCTCGGAACGCGCCTGGTAGTATTTCTTGATATCCCCTTCGGCAATGCTGCCGAAGAGCATCTGATAGAGCATGGTCGGGTCGCAGTGCATGAACACCGGCTGGTTAGGACCTGAAGCCGTCAGCGTGGCGAGGGTCGGGCGCGCTTTCATGCTCTCAAGCGATTCCATGCCGATGCAGAGTGGCGGGAGCATGGTCGGCGGGAGAACCTGGCCGAGTGCGTAATCGATGGTTGCGGCAGACGGTGGGACGCCGGTACCGCCTCGGTAGGCGCCGAGTGCTCCGAAAAAGGCGCTGTGTCCGGGGCTGGTATGCCGGCCATGCAAACCGGTAATGATGTGCATCCTGTCTTTGTAAGGCTCCAACAACTGCATGGGCTTTTCAAGGGTCACACCGCTGAGGGCGCAGCTTTCTTTGAGGCCTTTCGGGATGCAGGTTAAGGGATCAAACCCATGGTTCTGCAGAAAGAAGATGATCCGTTTGGGACTGCCCGCTATTTTGTCCGCTGCACGAATATGGCTGGGAAGCAAGCCCAAGCCCATACCTGCCGCCATCCCCGTGATCAACTCTCTGCGACTCAACATGGAATCATCTCCCCTAAATGCGAACAGCTATCCGCACGGCGTGTTCCAACCTCGGTCAAAATGAAGCGAGCGCCTGATCGGATTTGCAACAAACGCATCGCTATTGTTTACACCGTGCGAGCAGACTTTTAACATAATCTGACCACGCCACACTCTAATTTGGCGTCAGCTCACTCATCGACACGAATAGCTGTCTCAAGGTCTTGCTGTGGGTGCCTTCAGCTTCTCAATGAGATACGCCTGTATCGTAGCATGTTTCACGTCGGGTGCGCCCGGGTAAACCAGCTCACATGGCACGCCGACCTCCTGGCATTTCTCCTGCAGCTTCACGCTGAAATTCGCGGTATGCGTCGGATCCTTCTCAACCTGGCCCATGGCGGGAGGTGTGTTGAAGATCATGTAGATTGGCGGGTCGTCCGCAGTTAAGAGCGCGTAGGGGGAATACTCCGTGATCCATGGCAGGAGGCGTTCGCGCGCGGCCACGAAGGCATCGAAGTTTTTGAACTCGCCCGGCTTGCGCATTAAGGACTGGCTTGATGGGTTTCATTTCCGTACCTCGCGTTACGTGAATCGTCGGTCGCAATTGTAACACCGATTTGTAACACGATCATATGGTAAAATTTGCTAGGATTCTCGAACGCGAATTCCCGCTATTTTTAAAATTTATGCGAGATTTCAAGGCTGTTTTCATAGGAGAAATACGTTTCTCTTGAAATCCCCGCGAAAACAGCGATAATCGTTTTTCTGGTTCGTCCTCGTAGCTCAGTTGGATAGAGCGCTGGTTTCCTAAACCGGAGGTCGGCGGTTCGAATCCGCCCGAGGACATTCTTGCACAAGTCGTTTGAAAGTCAATTACTATAGGCAATTTGGCGCTAAATTTCGCGACGATTTCTTGACTTCTCGCAAAAATCATGTAACCCAGACCCCAAAAACTTGGTTACAGGAGGCTTGCGCTATGCTTCAATTGCTGCCTTTAACCCGGCGCTACACGCCGGGAATGGACAAAAAAGCACTTTGGTTCCGGCACCCATAGGTCGTCGAAGATAACAAAAAGGGCAAACTGATCCGCATTGGGATTGCCAAGCTGTCGCGAGAAGACCAAGGGAAATTGTTCGACGATTTGCTCAAACTGTTGGATAAGACTCCAAAGACCCGCGTCGATTCTCCTGCGGTTGATCGCCGTGTTCTTGATCCATATTTGGATCTGATCAGAAGGCGACCCCGAACGAATACGACTTGGATGTGTCCACTCCGATGCAGCTAAACTCAATCTAAGCTGAAACCCGTAGTTTCTCTTCGTCGGGATCGATCTCCCAGCGTGGCCACATGCAATCGGACTCAAGGTTAACCCATGCCCACTCCGCCGCCCCGCAAGCGCTTTCAATTCCATCTCTCGACGGCCATTGTGTTGATGTTTGTCGCGGGCGGGTTTATCTGGGTGAACACATGCGGAAACATAGTGATAACGAACGGCATAATTCTAGACCTTGGATGGCCGAAAGCTGCTGAAGCTAAGGGGACCGAAACGGAGTTCCAAAATAGGCCACAAGCCCAGAATTGGTTTGGGCGAAGAGAAATTGACTATGGCTGGCCATCTAAGCTGCTGCACACGTCGATTCCGATCGCATTGAAGAAACACGAACGCGAGTTCTACTTTATGGATATGCTTCGTGAGCATCGTGATGTCGAAGACTACTTTGTTGCATCATCGAAGCAATGGGTCATCAAAGGAGTTGTTATCAACGCAATCGTTGCGTTATTCGTTTTATTTACTGTCGCACTCTTATGCGAATACCTCATCCGTCGTTGAAAATAAATTTCAATCATAAACTCATTTAATAATTAGTGTTGCAGATCGTCCATAATAATTTTATTAAATTTTGTAGCAAGAATGGAGCATGCTGCAGTTTGTGCGACAGTCGAAGGCGACCGGGTTTATAATCAGGCGTTCGCACACGCATCCGTTCCTTCACAAAAACAGTCGATGATGACGCGGTGCACCCCGCCGCGTTGAACACCAAGATCGGCGACCTCGCCAGCGACGTGAAAGTCGCCGTGGGCGCGATGCCGCACGTGACGACACTGGTCGTCACCGCAGGCGACAACGACGGCGAACTAAACCCCTCGTGGGACCCCGTCACCGGAGCCAACAATTTCGAAGTCCAAGTCAACACCGACCCAACGAAGCCCGCCCAATGGACCACGAAACTGTCCTCCTTCCAAAGCCACTGCATCATCCACGGCCTCCCGAGCGTGTACGCCATTGGGTGCGAGTGAGGGCCAACGGCCCGATGGGCCCCGGGCCGTGGAGCGATGAGGCTAGTAAGATGGTGCCGTAGGGAAACTGGCGGAAACTCCGAGACAGAATTAACATTGATTCGAAGGTGAAAAGAATGTAACGTCTGTCCCAATCCTGTTCGGCTCGTCCATTGCTATCGAATCCTCTTGCTAAAAGTAGT
>JBAXUS010000176.1:0-13101 GCA_037129555.1 Planctomycetota bacterium | reverse complement strand
CTTCCACTCCTTAATTAGTTTAGATAGCCGCTTTGGCTGTGCGCGAGTCAATAGCCCGTTTGTCTTTCACGCGCACCAAGTTCTTTTCATGTAAGTCCCGACAAAAAAACTGCGGCTTGATAACCGCAGTTCTTGTCCCATATCCAGAGTATCAACATAGGCTTATTAGAATTGTCCAGCAGCCGGCTGTTTGGAGATCACTCGTTCTTTTGCGTAGACGGGCATCGCCGGATCGCCGAAGAGTTGTTCGGTGCGTGACAGATCCATGTACCAATTTGCGTTATTAGATTCCAGTTTCGCGGCCCATTGCTGGGTCTTCATCAACGCATTGCCCCAACGCGTCCCAACCGTACTTGAGTTGGAGAGCAGGGTCTGCATGAATGAAACCGCAGCGTCTGAATTCATGTAAGTCGATGTACCGATCGAAGCGCTGATTCCGCCCTGCGGTTGAGTCAGCGCCTGGATCGCGATGCTCTTGTAGCCCGGCACATTCTTCGCCATCCAATTCGCCGTGCAGGTTGCCTGGATAAACACCGTGTTGCCTGTCCACTCCTGAACAGTTGTCTGGTCCAAAATGCGTGGATAGTATGCACCCAATCGAGCGGCATTACCGTGGCCGGAGTACATAATCAAATCCGCTCCGCCATTGGCCGCAGCCTTCATCGCCGCTGTCACTTCCGGAGCCGTCGCGTACGTCTTCGCAAGATAGTTTTCCTGCCATGTCAGATCAGGATTGTTGGCTTTCATCATACTGTCCAACTGCGTTCCGAAATCAGCCACCAGAGGATCGTTTCGATCCGCCACCGCGTGCAGTCGAATACCCGATTGAGGAATACCTTTATAGCTGACGATGTGATTGACTGCTCCAGACAATTCCGTCGTATTATTAACAGGCAATCGACCGACAGCCACTTCAGGATAGCCGCGTCCAAGATCGCCGAACGCACTGTCCGAAGTTGTCTGCGCCCAGAAGGTCGTCGAGACCAGAAATGCCGGACACAACGGATCAATGTTCTGGCCTTCATAATTGCGGTAATCATACGTCGTTCGTCCGACTAATAATAGATAAGTCGGGCGAGCTGAGCGTACCGCATTGCGAATGCCATCCGGACCGTAGCGACCATAGTTATAGTAATCAAAGAGCTGCTCCTGATCCACAAACGCGCCGCGAATACCTTCTTTGGATCGCTTGATCAACACCGGTTGAATACCCGATGCGAATTGTGCCGGACCTGTAGCCAGATACGTACCATTCAATGCCAGCGGCTTAACCTGTCGAGCACTGATCGTCAGCGGACTATTTTCCTGTCCGACAGGAACCACCAGATACGTGCCGCTGCCTCCGGATTGAGCCATGAAACGCAGCTTCAAGGTGTTGTCTGCCTGCATCTGGAATTCAGTCGGAACGAGCGACGCGCGATCACTAAATCGGGCATCCACAACCCACGCGCCAGTCGAAGGAACGTTATAAATTTCAAACAGACTTGCCGTGTTCGCTGGCGTATTGATTTCAATCGGCTTGGCACCATTCAAGCCGCGTGTGTAACTCACGCTGATGGAGTGGAGCAGAGCTATCTGCGTATCAAGGCCTGCAATCATCGGCGTCACCAAGCGCACGACATTGTCACCCGTTTGCAGCGCACCCGATGGAATCGAGAAGGCAAATTGCATCATCTTACCACCGCCATCCCACGCCGTTTCGCCGACAGCTTGCCCATTGACAAGCACCTGCACTCCATGATCCGGATTAACCGTGTTACTGGATGTCAGACTCCAGACATTGACAACCAGGTTAGCTTGACCACGGGTCACATCTGCCAGGTTGATGCTGAAGTCCTGCGTGCTGCCTTGAGTAAGATATTTACGTGAGAACCACGGTTCGAAGGTATAAGGCCTCTGACCATAATCAAAATAAATATCATGGTAATCATTGGTCACATTCACAGCTGAAGACATAGTGAGTGGCAACGAACTGGAGAATAATCCGCTGGCAGAGGCAGCAAGTCCTGAAACCGTTGTCGCTGCTGTCTTGCGCAAGAACAACGCATCTTTGTCGGTATAATTATCGCTGTATCCCGGAGCATAGACCAACAATCCGTCGGCTACATTCGCCAAGGCCTTGATGCTGCGGCCTTCGCGTTGAAGTGCAACCTGATTGAGGTCAAAACCAGCCGGCATGGAGGCTTGAGGAATCAACATCACGCCTGAGTTTTTGTAAACAACTTTCGCCGTCGAATAGCTGGATGCAGTACCCACGCTGCCCGACGAAAACCAGCGAGCACCGATCATAGTCGTGGTCATACGTGGCTTGCTGACTGCAACCGAAGCAGCATGCGAACTCACGGAAATATCGCGAGCGACGCCTGTTTGAATCGGTTGTGTGCCCGTCTGTGCTTGAGCGATGGTAGTCGTTCTCAACGCAGCAAACTGAGTCTCCACGCGCTGAGCTGTCTGCGCACTGATAGCCATGTCAATACTCCTCGTCGCAGCATCAATACCTTCGGCCGTCACATCGGCTGTCTGGAATTCATCGACATGGACGACACCTGTTAGAGTATGATAGGTTTCATGCGCACCAAACAAATCAACACTCTCTAATTTGTATTCATACATCCCCGCCGACACCCAATCTAAATAGGCATATTTATTTTCATCGGGATTGGTGATACGCCCGGCGATCAAAGCAGGATTAACTTTGACCCAGTCAGCGCTTTCCAGCGCACGGCGGTAAATGTTGAACCCTGCGTTCTGGTATTCAGAAACGCTCGTCCACGACACAGTCACGCCTGCGCCTTCGGACTTCGCGGCGAAGTCAGCGACTTTGACGGGGGTGACGTTATTAGTGGTTCTCAATACGACGAACTGCGCGGGGGTGTTTGCGTTGCTGCTGTTGGGATCCTGCAGAGTGAAATCTGTGCCCGTGGGAAACAACTGCGTTGTAGCGTCTGATTTCAGATAAACCAACGTGACGCCAGCGTTCAGCGTCGTGGTTGTCGCGAAGCCTTTGGAGATTCCGGCAGCATTGTTGGACGTTTGCAGGATGATGTAATCGCCAACGTAGTTTGTGCCGGACTCAACTCCCAAGGTAAGAGCCGAAGTTCCACCTAGCGTAACAGTGGCGTTAGTCCCAGTCACATTTAAACTTTGCACCCGAGGCCCACTCGCGCCCGTGCTTGAAAGAATGGCCGAAAGCTTCCCGCCAACACTCAAATCTACAGCGCCGGAGACGGCGAGCGTTTCATTGCTCGCTAAACCAAACGAGCTGCTGGTTCCCGGCCAAATTCTTCCAAAATTCACCCCGCCACCAGCGGTCACTGTCCCGTTCACAGTACCGACGCCACGCAACGCGGCTCCGTTGACGACCGCGTTTGCAATGGTCACGTTACTGGTGATGGACCCGCCAGCGCCGAGGATCAATGTACCGGCGTTGGCTGCCGTCGTGCCGTTGTAGGTGTTCGCGCCACTCAGAGTCAGGGTAGCAGCGCCGAGCTTGATTAACGAACCTGTTCCAGTAATCGTGCTGGTCAACGTAGAAACTGCGCCCGTGCCATATGTGCCATCTACGGTTTGGTTCACGGTCAGCGCTGTGCCGATAAGGGTGATGACATGCGTCTGTGTTCCCGTGACAGCAGTGAACTGACTCGAAAGGCTACCTACGGATTGGGCTGCATTGTTGAGAGTCAGAGCGGCGTTGTTCGTAGAGGTCTGGAACAGAGTCAGCGCTCCAGTCCCCATTGAAGAGCCGCTGTTGACGGTGACCGTGCCGTTGCCGATATTCGTTCCACCGGTGAGCGCATTTGCCGTTCCAGAAAGGATCAGATTTCCCGATGCCTGCTTGAACAACGTGCCCGATCCAGTGGCATTCCCAGACAAAGTTAGGGAACCGCCAGCACCGTTTGCTTCGATACGCGTATCGGCGTTTATGGCGACCGTACCCTGCCAGTTCACTGCGGCGCCGCTCAAGATGTCCAACGACGGGTTTGTGGTTTGATTCGGGTTGAAAGTCAAAGCTTGGCTGACACCTCCAAAGGTTCCAGCAATATTGAGAGTCATGCGACCACCCGTGTTGATGGCTATGGTGCCCGTGGTAGGTAATGAATTGACGGCATCAATCCGCAAACGACCACCACTGGTACCTCCGGCTATTGTGATGCCTCCGTTGAATGAGTTACTACCACTCAAACGCAAATCGCCAGAGGTTGCGTTATTGAGAGTTAATGATCTACCTATCCCTGTGATGCTGCTGCTGATGACGATATTGCCAGACGAATCGACATTTACAACATTGGCAGTCGCATTTCCCAAGCTAACTGGCATCGTCAGCGTGCCGGAGCCTTGTGTGTTTTGAATTGTAAATGTGCCCGTAGCATTATGACGAAGAATTGTATTCGCCACACCGTTTACGGTAACACCTTTTAAGTTTAATGTAAAATCTTTGTTCGCCGTAGTTGAACTGTTACCCATTGATAATGTTAAAGCGCCCCGGGTACTGGTGATTTCAATTGCGCCTAAATCCTCAATTTGAGAACCGGGAACTAGAGTGCCATTACCATTGATACCGACAGTGGCATTAACGTTTGGATTGGAACCGAATTGCGCGGTATCATTTCCAGTAGGCAAAACACTACCCGTCCAGTCCGTACTGGTCAGCCATGCTCCTCCAGTGCTCGTGCGGGAATAGAGAATATTCGCTCCGTGGGCCGTCGACGCAAGAAGCACGAGTGTGGCAACAAAGCCCAATTTAATAACTGGATTCGCTCCTGAAAAACGTCGCGATAACAATTTGCGCATGTAACCATTCCTTTACGTGTGGTATCCGTCGTAAGCCAGAACACCACAGCATTATCCCCATCGCAATGAAGATAGAATGAAAGCTGTTTGAATTGATCGTGGGAATCACAATAAGAGTTTGCGAATGCGCGTTCGTGTGGACATTTTATAGAACGTATTTCAACAGACTGTTCAAAGCACTGCCAGTTATACACACTCAATCTTTGCATAATCCACAACGAACTATCACGAGACGTTTATTGTCTCTTTCGACTGTCCACATCATGGCTTAATCCAACTCGTCTACAATCCTCCGCGTGTTCACAGAATTTCATTTCCCCAGCGGACCTTGTGGAGGTTTTAATGTCTTTCGTTTTCTCATCAAAAAAGAGCGCGTTGTCATGCACGTTGCTCGCAAGCGCAGTGCTGATGATGTCGTTGTGTTGCCTGAATTCCCAGGCCAGTGATGTCACGTTTGACGCGATCGCGGCGGGTGATGTGACCGCTACTGATGTCGTGCTATGGACTCGCGCCAAAGACGCGGCCAACCCCGTTTCGTACGCCCTGACTTTAAAGGTGGCGACTGACGCGGCGTTGCAGACCGTCGTGCAAACGTTGACGGCCAACACCGATATTAACGAAGACTTCACGGTCAAGACCATTGTGACCGGATTGACCGCTGGTACGCGCTATTACTATCAGTACAGCAGCACCGCTGGCACGCTCAGTGGTATCGGAACGTTCAAGACGGCTTACAGCCCCAGTGCCGCCTCTGCCGTCAAATTCGCATTCAGTGGTGACGCCGACGGCAAGTGGCGCCCGTACGCGTCGGTCGCCGACATCGGCAGCCAGAACCTCGATTTCTTCGCCTTCCTCGGCGACACAATGTATGAAAATGCCGTGAGCTCAGATTCTCCGACAGTTCCGTCTCCTGATGTTAATTTGCAGTTGACGTTCGACGCACTGCGCCGCAAGTTCCTCGAAAACGTCAAGCCAGCTCAAAACGGCACGTTGTCGAGCTTGAAAACATTCTTCGCGTCCCAAGCCAATTACACGCTGCTTGATAATCATGAACTGTGCAGCAACATCGGCAGCGGTGCGTTAAAAGGCCAGTACCAGTCCGGCGGCGCACCGTCACCGTTTGGTGCGGCGCTCAACGGATCGCTGACGGCATTTGATGCCAACCTCAATGGCCCGTTCACGAACAAGACCGCTGGCTTCACCACGATGCAGCGCGCTTACCGTAATTGGGAACCGATCCGCGAACAGGTCGTCTCCGCTCCCAGCGATCTTCGCACGGACGGCACGCAACAGATGTATCTCTCCCAGCAATGGGGCAAGAATTTAATGTTCGTCAACACCGATTGCCGCTCCTATCGCGACATCCGCATGCAGCTCACGGCGGGCGGCAGTGATGATACGGGCCCGCGCGCTGATAATCCGAACCGGACGATGTTCGGAGCGACGCAACTCGCGTGGTTGAAGTCGCAGTTGCTCGCGGCCCAGGCTGCTGGCACGCCGTGGAAATTCGTGACGGTTTCTGATCCCATTGACCAGATCGGACCGGTGAGCGCTGCGTTGACGGGCGTCACGTCTTCGTTGCCCACCACGGACGGTGGCAAGTCCTTCATGGGCGGCTACCGCGCTGAACGAAATAATCTGATGAAGTTCATCGCCGACAACAATATTAAGAACGTCGTCTTCCTCGCGACCGACGATCATTTGACGCGCGTCAACGAATTGCTGTACTACCCCGATCCGGTGAACAATCCGACCGTCCAAGCGTTGGTCCCGAGTTGCTTCACCATCGTCACGGGCCCGATCGGTGCGAGCGGTCCTGAAGCGTTTACGGATCACACGTTCGCGACGTTGAAATCAGTCGCCGACAATTACGTCACGGCGCAGACAACGGCGAAGGTCAACCCGGTCGGTCTCGACAAGAATTATCCCGGCCTCCACAATGTCGTCCGCGAAGGCGATACCAGCGCCGACACGTTGCGTCAGGCGATTGACTTCATGTCCTTTGACACGTTCAATTACACGACACTCGACATCAGCGCCAACGGCAACACGCTGACGGTGACGACGTTCGGGATCAATTCACACCTCCCGAATACATTCTTGGAGCCGGCCGCAGCAGGCACCGCGCGCCAGATTCTCAGCTTCCAAGTCGATGCGAATCCGGCACCGGCAGCCGTTGCGAACGCAGGTCCGAGCACAACACAGACGCCGTACCTCGTTCCGCTTTCGCCTGGCGTTCAATCGAAGTCGATTTTCTCTGTCGGCGACACGGTCAATCTCGGCGCTGATGGCGTGACGCCGTATCGCATGGCTGGCATTCCGG
Source organism: Planctomycetota bacterium (assembly GCA_037129555.1). Lineage (GTDB taxonomy): Bacteria > Planctomycetota > SZUA-567 > H5-PLA8 > H5-PLA8 > JANXLS01. The sequence goes on along the minus strand of JBAXUS010000176.1, from coordinate 5,987 downwards.
ACGGTCTCGGTGCGTTCGACAACGGCAACGGTACGTTCACGTTGTTGATGAATCACGAAATTGGCAACACGCTTGGCGCAGTCCGCGCTCACGGCAGCAAAGGCGCATTTGTTTCGAAGTGGACAATCAACAAGAGCGACCTGCGCGTCCTCAGTGTTCAGGATCAGATGCAGAGCATCATTCTTTGGGACACGACGACGCACGCGTACAAAACTCCTGGCACGAAAGCATTCAGCCGCTTCTGCTCCGCCGATCTCCCGGCACAGACGGGTTTGATCAATGCTGGCGCGACGTTGGGTACGGCGAACCGCATCTTCTTCAACGGCGAAGAAATCACCGGCGGCATCGCGATGGCGCATGTGCTGCAAGGTCCGGATGCAGGCAAATCGTTCGAACTTCCGTTGCTCGGAAAGTGTGAGCACGAAAACGTTGTCGTCAATCCGTTCCAGCAGGACAAGACCATTGTCGCGACACCGAGCGATACCTCACCGCTTGGACAAGTTTTCGTTTACGTCGGCGACAAGACCAATACAGGCACAGACATTGATAAGGCCGGTTTGACCAACGGTCTGCTCTATGGAATCGCCGTGACCGGTGTCTCGGTCGAAGACCGCACCAGCGCGCTCGGAGCCAGCAAGGGCGTTTCAATTCCGTTTAGTCTCGCTGCAATCCGCACTCGCGACACCAGCCCGACCGTCCTGGGCATCGAGTCCGATGTGGATGGAACGCTGTTGAATTCGTTGAGCGACAATGCTCAAGTCACGCGCTTCCAACGCCCTGAAGACGCCTGTTGGAATCCGGCGAATCCGAAGGAACTGTTCTTTGTCACGACCGACCGCATCGACACGGTGAAGGACGGAATCGGTACGCAAGTCGGACGCACCCGTCTGTGGCGCGCGAGCTTCACGGATCTGGCCAACCCGACGGCGGGCGGCACGATCACGATGCTTTTGGATGGTACTGAAGCGGGCAACATGTTCGACAACCTCACGGTTGATAGCACGGGCCACGTGTTGCTTCAGGAAGACGTCGGCAACAATGCCCACAACGGCAAGATTTTCTCGTACGACACCAAGACAGGTACGCTTGAATTGGTGGTTCAGCACGATCCGGCGCGCTTCGGCGATGTGGGCAAGACGGCCACGGCTCCGTTCAATGTGGACGAAGAAAGCTCCGGCATTATCGACGCGTCATCGATCCTTGGCGCGGGTTGGTTCTTGATGGATGTCCAAGCGCACTACACATCCGGCACTGCGCCGGGAGCTGTCGCGGCGGTCGATTCGACGTTGTTGGTCGAAGGCGGTCAGTTGCTGGCGGTGTACATCCCGAGCAGCAATCCGGGCGGTGTGGCTCCGGGCACTGCGGGTTCGACGCCGTATGTCGTTCCCGTCGCGCAGGGCGTGAAGACGATTCCGATCTTGACGGTTGGCGAGTCAGTCAACTTGAAGCCTGACAACGTGACACCGTATCGCATGGCCGGCATCCCGGACGGATTGGGTGCGTTCGACAATGGCAACGGCACATTCACACTGTTGATGAATCACGAACTGGGCAGCACAGTCGGCACGATGCGTGCGCATGGCAGCATCGGTGCGTTCGTGTCAAAGTGGACGATCAACAAGTCGTCGCTGCAAGTCACGAAAGTTGAAGACTTGATCCCGAACAACACGAGCATTTTCCTCTGGGATTCAGTGAACAACACCTTCCTTGCAGGCGGCACGACAGCGTTCACGCGCTTCTGCTCGGCGGACCTTCCTGAAGTCACTGCACTCTACAACCCGGCCACAGGTCGCGGTACACAAGAGCGCATCTTCATGAATGGCGAAGAAACCACAAGCGGTCGCGCGTTCGCCCATGTTGTGACCGGTGCGAATGCCGGCAAGAGCTACCAACTCGCCGCGTTCGGTCGCTTCGGTTTCGAGAACTCACTGGCCAATCCGAAAGCCCAAGACAAGACGATCGTGATCAGCAACGACGATACGACTCCAGGTCAAGTCTTCGTTTACGTCGGCACCAAGAACACGACCGGTGCGACCGAAGTTGAAAAGGCTGGACTGACCAACGGTAATTTGTACGGTGTCGCAGTCGTCACCAATGCCAACGCAGCCGTGACGCTGGAAGACCGCACGCTCGCGCTCGGCACGGGATACGTCAAAGGCTCGTCGTTCAAATTCAATCTCGCGCCGCTCGGCAACATCGCGACGGTCGGAGCATTGACGACACAGACCGCGTTCAAAGCCGTTGCGGATGCAGCTAACACAACGAAGTTCCTGCGCCCGGAAGACGGCGTGTGGGATCCGATCAACCCGGCGGATTACTACTTCCTCACCACCGACCAGTACGACGGCGTGAAGGACGGCGTGAGCACGCAAGTCGGTCGTTCACGACTCTGGCGCTTGCGCTTCAATGACATCCTGAATCCTGAATTCGGTGGATTGGTCACGATGATTCTCGATGGCTCCGAAGCTGGAAACATGTTCGACAACATGACCATGGACAAGTTCGGGCACCTCCTGTTGCAGGAAGACGTCGGCAACCAAGATCACAATGGCAAGCTCTGGCTCTACGACGTCGTGAATGGCAGCTTGAAGTTGATTGCCAAGCACGATCCAGCCCGCTTTGGTGACGTTGTGAATGCGTCGGTCGTCGCCGCAACTGCTCCGTTCAACAGAGACGAAGAGTCGTCCGGTATCATCGACGCATCCTCGATTCTCGGACCGGGTTGGTTCCTGTTCGATGTTCAAGCGCATTATACGTCCGGCACTGCGAATGGCATCACGATTGACACTGAATTGGTTGAAGGTGGCCAGTTGATTGCCATGTACGTTCCCGATGCCGCGCAATCCTCCGTCGCGTTCTCCACTGCGGCGCAGGTCGTTGATGAAGCGGTTGGCACGGTGACGCTCACTGTGACCTTGAGTGCGCCGGTCGGGCAGGTCGTGACGGTTCCGTACAGCGTCAGTGGCACGGCCACAGCTGCGGATCACAACCTGGTCAACGGCACGATCTCCATCGCCGCCGGTTCGACGACGGGTACGAAGACGTTCACCGTCACCGATGACACGCTGCATGAAAGCAACGAAACCGTGGTCGTCACGCTCGGTGCTCCGACGTACGCCGTGCTGGGATCGCTGACTGTTCACACCGTGTTGATCCTCGACAACGATGCCGCTGTTGGTGCCTCGCTGGCGAACGATACGGTCACGACGAACGAAGACACGACGGCAAGCAACATCAACGTTCTGGCCAACGATGTGGGCGTCAACGGTGTCAAGCCGGTGATCGCGGGCTTCACGCCGGCCACGAACGGCACCGTCACGAAGAACTCCGACGACACGTTCAACTACGCTCCGAACGCCGACTTCAACGGCAGCGACTCCTTCACGTACACGGCCAGCGACAATCAAGCCGTTTACAAGCAGACAGCGCTCCCGACGTTGGTCAGCGTCACGGGCACGAACACCGGAACCGTCAACATCATCAACGGTGGTTACGGTTCGGCGATTGCCCCTGTCCCGGGCGTCGCGAATGAGTTCTACATCATGACCGACCGCGGCCCGAATGCTGACGCGCTCGGCGGTGGCAAGCTCTTCGTCAAGCCGGACTTCACGCCGCAAATCGGACGCTTCCGCCGCGAAGGCGACGGCACCATGACCCGCCTCAGCGTCATCACGTTGAAGCGCGCCGACGGTACGCCGCTCACGGGCCAGCCGATTCCCGCCCCGGGCATCGGTGCGACGTTGGAAATTGCGAAGGACTTGAATAACACCACGCTGGTCGGCGATACCGAAGGTCTGGACTCCGAAGGTCTCGTCGCGCTCGCCGACGGCACGTTCTGGGTCTCCGACGAATACGGTCCGTTCCTCGTCCACTTCGATGCGACCGGCAAGACGATCGAACGCATCAGCTGTGGCTCACAAGCGGGCCGCAAGCTCCCGCAGGTGTTGCTCAACCGCGTCATCAACAAGGGCATGGAAGGCCTGACGGTTCTCCCGGACGGCGTGACCTTGATGGGCATGATGCAGAACGCGCTGAGCAATCCGACTGCCGTCACGTCCACCGCGCTCCGCCTCGTCACGTTCAACACGACGACCGGCGCGACGAAGCAGTACGTCTACTTGCTCGAAACCAGCAGCCTCGGCGTCAGTGAAATTGTGGCCGTCAACGATCACGAATTCCTGGCGTTGGAACGCGACGGTAAATTCCCGGCCGACACGGGCGGGGCGATCAAGAACGTCTTCAAGTTCGACATCACCGGCGCGACCGACATCAGCGATGCAACGGACTCGTTGAAGGGCACGTTGTACAGCGGGCAAACACTTGAACAACTGACGAATGGTCTCACGAATGCAGTCGCGACAACAACCTTGGCGACGAACAACGTCGTCGTGGTCAAGAAGTCGCTGTTCATCGACGTCAGCCGCTTCAAGTCTGTCTACAATCACGACAAGATGGAAGGCATGGCGTTGATCAACGGCGGCAAGACGCTGGTGATCTCGAACGACGACGACTTCGTGCTCGACACGGATACGACGGGCACGAACGCAACGCAATCGCAGCAGGTCAAAGTCAAGAAGTCCAAAGCGGGCGTGACCGATTCCAGCGAAGTGCTCTTCATTGATCTGGCCACTGCGACCGTCAGTGTCTCGGTGCTCCCGGTCAATGATGCTCCCTCGTTCACAAAGGGCGCGGATCAGAACGTTGCTGAAGATGCAGGTCCGCAAACGATCAGTGGTTGGGCCACGGCCATCTCCGCCGGTCCCGCCAATGAATCGACGCAGACGCTGACGTTCACCGTCTCGACGAACAACAACGCGCTCTTCGCTGTGCTCCCCGCGATTGGCGCAACCGGCACGCTCACGTTCACGCCGGCGTTCAATGCAAACGGCACCGCGACGGTCACGGTTGTTCTCAAGGACAATGGTGGCGGCACGGACAGTTCCGCAGCTCAGACCTTCTCGATCACCGTGACGTCAGCCAATGACCTCCCTGTGATTGTGTCGGCTGCGTCCGCGACGCCGTCCACAGTGAAAGTCAACGACACCGTCACGTTCTCCGTCACAGCCACAGATCCGGAAAACACGGCTCTGAGCTATGACTGGGACTTCGGCGACGGCAGCGCTCACAATACGACCGGTGCGTCGGTCACGCATGTTTACGCGACGACCGGCACGTTCAATGCCAGTGTCAAAGTCACCGACGCGGACGGCGGCTTCTCGTCCTCAACGGTCAGTGTCACCGTCAACGCTCCGACCGTGACCCCGACGCTAGACAGCGACAACGATGGGTTCTCGGATGAAATCGAAATCGCTCTCGGCACCGACCGCTTCAGTGCGCTCAGCATGCCGACCGGTCAAGTGGCCACCGTTCCCGCCACTGGATTGGTCGTCTCCAAGCTGACCGTCAAGCTGAGCTTTGTCCCGAACGCGAACGCCGATTCGATCCAACTGTCCGGCATCATCCCGATCCCCGCCGGGTTCTCCCCAGCCGGGAAGCACATTGTCTTTGACGTGGGTGGCGTCGTGAAGGACATCGTCCTGACCGACAAGTTCGTCGATGCCAACAAGACGTTGAAGATCAGTGCGAAGACGGGTGTTGCCACAGTTCAGAACGCCAAGTTCACGCTGACGCTGAAGGCCGGCAACTTCCTCGCCGCGTTCGCTGATGAAGGCTTGACCAACCAGACGATCAAGGGACTCGACGCCAACATTAACGTCTCCGCGATCTTCTCAGGCAAAGTCTACACGGTAACTAAACGCGTCGAGTTCACAGCGACCGCAGGCAAAGGCGGCGCGACGAAGTAATCGACCGCTCTAATGTGTTAATCTAAGTCAAACAACAGGCCGCTCAGATCATTGAGCGGCCTGTACTTTTTGTTGTCGGTTTAATGCCGGGTGCCACTGGTAGGTACTCCTACCAGTGCTTCTCCGCAGCCCACGACCGCTTCAAAATCACACTGGTAAGGGTACTTACCAGTGCCACCCGCC
>JBAXUS010000175.1:0-13315 GCA_037129555.1 Planctomycetota bacterium | reverse complement strand
AAAAAATTTCAAAGAAGCATGGTGTGAATTTCCGTGTTATCGATCAGTCTCAATGCGAGGACGAAATCAAACTTGTTTCAGCTTATCGCCATGCCGTTTTGTCGTTAATCCGTGCAAAATTAATCGGCTTTATGGTATGCTGTACTACAAGGTGTCGCACACATCATTAAGCCACAAGCGCCATCGCATTCAACGTTCTAAAGGAAATATCTATGTCTACCGTGAAGCATCTCGCCTGTGTCGTGTCTACGATCCTGTTTTCCAGTGCGTTAAACGGCGTCGCGTGGGGCGCGGCGGGGGATGTGGATGCGCTGGATTTAAAATTATTGGGTGAAGTTTTCGGCATGACGGTGCAACCAGATGATAAAGCAATAATCGTCGGCAACTTTACAACTGTGGCGGAATCAACACACAAGTATGTTGCGAGATTAAATCCAGACAGTACACCTGACACCACTTTTGATCCGAATCCAAACAAAGGCGTCCGCTCAGTTGCGGTCCAATTGGACGGCAAGGTCCTTATCGGCGGTGGTTTTACATCATCAAGTCCATTCGGTGCTCCCGTACGTCTAGCACGCAATTATCTAGCCCGTTTCAATGTGGACGGAACACTGGATTCCAGTTTCGATCCAAATCCGAACAGCGAAGTTGATATCATTTTGCCGCTATCGGATGGTAAAATTATTCTCGTTGGAGCTTTCAACGCACTTCAGCCCAATGGTGTGGCAAACTCCACTATTCGAAACGGATTCGCACGGTTAAACGCTGACGGTTCGCTCGATATAAGTTTTAACCCCAATCCAGGTGGTACAGTTTACGCCGTCGCCGAACTCACAGATAAACGAATCCTAATCGCCGGTAATTTCCCCGTAGTCAATACTTCAGTAACAACCTATACGAGACACAATCTGGCTTGTCTAAATGCCGACGGTACGCTTGATCTCACGTATGATCCGAATGTGAATGGACCTGTTTATGCTATGGCTGTTCAGTCGGATGGAAAGGTGGTGATAGGAGGTTCATTTTCAACGTTGAAACCCAATGGCGCAACGACACCCATTCAACGGAACTGCGTCGCCCGATTGAATCCCGACGGAACCGTGGATGAGACTTTCGATCCGTCACCAAACACAACGGTCAATTGCGTGTCTGTCCAAACCGACGGCAAGATCATCTTGGGTGGTCTATTCACCAACTTACTTCCCAATGGCGCCGGCGCTTTTATTACGCGCAACTATCTCGCCAGCTTGAACTCAGATGGTTCGGTCGATACAAACTTTAATCCCAATCCGAGCGATCAAGTAACTGGCATCCTGCACCAAGCTAATGGCTCAATTCTTGTGAGCGGCAACTTCAATTATTTTACACAGAATGGAGCCGGGCCGGAACTTATCCACAAATCTTTTGCCCGGCTGCTCAACGATTCTGTGTCGGCAACACTCTCGGTACCCGATTATTCGCACATCACGTTGCTTCGAAGTGGTTCTGGCCCGGAATTCTTACATGTAGCGTTCGAACTCAGTACCGACAATGGTACAACATGGTCAGCACTCGGTGCGGGTTCTCGAATCGGTACCACGTCTAACTGGCAAATTAGCGGTCTTAATCTTCCAACCAACGGAATCGTCAGATCTCGAGGTTTTACCGGCATCGGAAATGCTTCGGGAGCGGCCTTAATCGAATCGAAAACGACTTACACACTTCCGCCTTTGCCGACCGTCACCACCAATGCGGCAACTAACATTACCGCTGTTGGCGCAACGTTGAACGGTAGCGTGAATCCCAACGGGTCAAGTACCGTCGTCATATTTGAATACGGTTTGACGAACGCCTACGGATCGACCGTCACCGCGGTAGTGTCTCCCCTCTCTGGAATTACCGACTCGCCCGTCAGTGCCACGATCTCCGGCTTGACTCCGGGCACCCTTTACCACTTCCATGCGCGTGGTACGAATGTTGGCGGGACAGTAACCGGCAACGACCAAACCTTTACCACACTTTCGCTTCTATCATTCACAAGCACTCCCTTCGCCACGCCAACCACAGCCGGCGTCAACCAAAGCATTTCTTTTACGACCGCCGCAACGGGAGGCACTGGATCGTTAACGTATTCCTGGGATTTCGGTGACAGCACCGCCATCGCAACGGGAGCCAGCGTCTCGCATAGCTATTTAGCGACAGGCGTCTACATCGCTACGGTGACGGTGACTGATACCGTGGTCGGAAGTATCCATGCTAATTTGGTCGTGTACGTTCAAAACGTCGTCGGCTCCGGACCCGACACAGACGCGGACGGCTTCTCCGATTCCTTCGAATCGGCCGTTGGCACGTTGACAAACGACTCTGCCAGTTCGCCCACCGGCACTATCGTCACGCTTGCGGACATTCATGCGTTGACGATCACCAGTGCCGCCATCAAATTGAATTTCGCGAAACCAACCTTGAATGACTCCATCACCTTTTCAGGCACAATCCCCGTCCCCGCAGGCTACATTCCGGTGGGTTCAGCAACTTATTTCGCTACGGGTGGAGTCTACAAAAAACTGTCGCTCACGAACAAAGGCACCGGCCAAAATGGCGACGATTCGATCAAGATTTCATTGAAATCAAAGAGCGGTATTATCCAAGCCGATCCAGAGGCAAAGTTCACCGTCACATTTAAAAAAGGCACCTTCGCGGCGCGGGTCGCCAACACCGGACTGACCAGCATCACCGCAAAAAAACTGCCCGTCTCAGTGCCCTTCACACTGATCTTCAACAACCTCGTCTACCAAAAATTACAGCCGATGCTGTACACATCGACTGTGGGCAAAACAGGAATGGCGAAGTAATCCTCTCCGATAGCTCTTTGAGAAAGCATGGTTGCTGCGAACATTTCCGCTCGATTTCCGAGTAACCAAAAGCGGGTTTGACAAGTATTGACGATTTGAGATGATCGCTGAAAAGGTTCATACCCACGACTGTTATTTTCGACATACCCTTCCACAGTACATTGCGTGGCACGTCGGGCGTTGTTCCTATTTTTATACACTTGGATTGGACTATGAAGAGGAAATCGACGTTACTGGGGCGATTGCTGCTGGGCAAGGATGGCGAGAAGCACCTTGATCGGCGGTTGAGACGCATTGAACGCAACCAGCAGACGATCATGAAATTCCTTGTGCGCGAAAAGTACCAACACAGCGACATCGCGGCGCCGGAGTTCGGATCAGGCGGACTGGGCCTGTTTTCGAAAACGGGTGAGGACGGCGACATCCTTCATGTCTTTGCGGAGATCGGTGTCACCAACAGGCAATTTGTCGAGATTGGTATCCAAGACGGGTCGGAATGCAACACGGCGAATCTGGCTTTCAACTTCGGTTGGGGCGGTGTTTTGATCGAAGGTAGTCCGGAGGACGCTGAGGCAGCTCGACGTCTGTACAGCCGTTTTCCGCGCGTGAGTGTGCGACATTCGTTCGTGACGCGCGACAATGCAAAGGCGCTTTTTAAAGAGTGCGGCGCACATCCGGAAGCGGATCTCTTTTCGCTGGATATTGATGGCAACGACTATTGGGTTTGGGAAGCGTTGGACGATTTCCGACCGCGTTTGGTGATCACGGAATGTAACTCGCTGTTCGGGCCGGAACGCTGCGTGACGATCCCTTATAAACAGGATTTTCACTGTGGGCATCCGCTGCATCGCGGGTATTTCGGCGCGTCGCTGGGAGCGATGACGACGTTGGCGCAACGCAAGGGCTACGCGCTGCTGGGGTGTTCGGAGCAGACGGCCAATGCGTTCTTTGTGCGCCGGGATTGTCTGCGCGGCGCGCTGCGGGAGGTGACGGTTCAGGAGGCGTACCGCCGCAACTACCTGGGGCGTTTTTCGAAGGCGGATGTCGAGCACGTCAACGCAATGGAGCTGACCGACGTATAGGTGCGCGATGGCGCGTGCCTCACCCATTTTCATTTTAACGGCCGCTATGTATTGTACCAACACACTCACCATGCTGCGCGAACTGCCGCGCTTTCTGGCTCGCAGTTTCAGCCGATCGAATAGCGTGACCCTTCTGCGACATGGCAGTGCGCTGGGGGACGTGCTGATGGTCTCGGCGCTGGCGCGTGGGCTGAAAAAATTCCGGCCCGGCATGCACGTCGCGGTCGTCTCGCGGCGCCCCGACCTGTTCGAGAACAATCAGCACGTCGATGAGAACCGGGGCTGGCACCTGTGGCGCAGCGGATACACGGTCTCGGCGCAATACAAAGCGTCGGACCTCACGCTGGGCAATCCGCACGCGGTGGAGACCCAGTGGCGGAATCTCTGGGCGGAGTTGACTGAGCAAAAATTTCCCGGCGCGTTGGCCGGACCTCCGGCTTTGGATGGCGTACATCCCGAGATATTTCTCACGCCCGCCGAACTGGATCGCGCGCGAAGCCGTGTCCGTGTCGAGCAGCGGAGGCCGGTGGTGTTGCTGGGCTCCGGCGGCAAACTGACACCGACGCACAACCGCGAATGGGGACTGGAGAATTTCCAAACCGTGGCGCAGGCATTGGCACCGCATGCAGCGCTGTTTCAAATCAGCGGTAGCGAGCGCCTCACAGCGGACGGAAATCCGATCCCGGATTTGCGCGATTTGAGCGCTCGCGATTGTGCCGCCGTCTGCGCTGTCAGCGACGCCGTACTGGTCCAGGAAGGTGGTCTGATGCATGTGGCGCGAGCAGTCCAAGCGCCGTGCGTCACCCTCTTTGGCGGCTTCGTGCGCGCGGAGATGACCGGCTACGCGGACCTTGTCAATTTCACAAGCCATCCGGAATGTTCGCCGTGCATTCCATTGCGGACCAACTGCATGCATCTCAAGTGCATGGTGGAGATCACGCCCCGCAGGGTCCTGGCGGCACTGGCGGTAAAGATTAGCGAGCGGTCCGGAGTCGCGCTGCCGCCTGAGGTCATCGAGAAAGCGCCCGACATCTGGACGCCGCCTTGGTTTGTTGATCGCGCTTTGTTGGAGGCGCAACTTCGGTGAAGACGAGATCCAAACAAAATTGAGCGCGACTCTTGTGGAGCTAACTCAAACGAATCCATGTGGGTGCATCACCGGACTTGCGATAGTTTTTCCCCTCTCCCCTTGAGGGAGAGGGCCGACGAGACAGCCGTTCCGTCTCGCGGGGTGAGGGGTAAACGCTGATTAATCCAAGCGCATCGATTAATCAACGTTTACCCCTCACCCCGCGAAGGAGTACCTTCGTCGGCCCTCTCCCTCAAGGGGAGAGGGAACGGCGGCGCAACTGCGGTGATGCACCCAATCCGTGCAGAATCGCATTCCAGAACTCGGAAATCCGGCGCGCCCGATTATACTGTTTCGCTCGGATTTGTTACTTATCACGAAGAAGAGGAATCGCATGAATTTTAAGATTGTTGTGTTGCGCGGCGACGGCATCGGGCCGGAGATTGTTGGCGAAGCTCAAAACGTGTTGAATCGCGTGGGCAATCTGTTCGGACACACGTTCGACTACGAGTACCACCTGGCGGGTGGCGCGGCGATTGACGCGACGGATTCGCCACTTCCGGCGGACACGTTGAAAGCGTGCCAGAACGCTCAAGCTGTTTTAAAGGGACCGTTCGGCGGGCCGAAGTGGGACAAGATTGAAAATAAGAAGCGCCCGGAAGCTGGCATTCTCGCGCTGCGCAAGGGCCTCGATTTGTTCGCGAATCTGCGCCCGGTCAAACTGTACGACGCATTGAAAGACGCTTCGACATTGAAGCCTGAAGTGATCCAAGGCACCGACATGATGATCGTGCGCGAATTGATCAGCGGAATTTATTTCGGCGAACCGCGCGGGTTGCATGGCGAAGGCCGAGATCGTTACGGCGTCAACACGGAAATCTACCGCTATCCGGAAGTCGAACGCATCGTCAAACTCGCGTTTGAACTGGCTGAACTGCGCCGCAAAAAAGTGATGAGTGTGGATAAGTTCAACGTGCTGGAAAGCTCGCGATTGTGGCACGACGTGGCTGAAGAAGTCTCGAAGAATTATCCGCACATCGCGTTCGAACATCAGATCGTTGACAACGCTGCGATGCAGTTGATTCGCGAGCCGAAGCAATTCGACGTGCTTGTCACGACGAACATGTTCGGCGACATTTTGAGCGATGAAGCCGCGATGCTGACGGGCTCGCTGGGGATGTTGCCATCGGCGAGCATCGGCGGTCAAGTCGGCTTGTACGAACCGTCGCACGGCTCCGCTCCGGACATCACCGGGACCGGCAAGGCGAACCCGCTGGCGACGATTTTGAGCGCCGGGATGATGCTCAAGTACTCGTTCAAATTGCAGAAAGAATCGGACGCAATTGAGAACGCGGTGGAGAGCGTTTTGGTCGCGGGTCTGCGGACTGCGGATTTGGCGCGCAAAGGCGAGAAGACAGTCACGTGCTCGGAAATGGGCGCGGCAGTGGTCGCGGCGATCAAGTAACGTTTATCCGCGCGGATGAAACTGATGGTGGATGCCGAGCAGTCGCTTGGCATCCACGTGGGTGTAAAGTTCCGTGGTGGTCACGTCTGCGTGGCCGAGCATTTCCTGAACGGCGCGGAGGTTCGCTCCGCCTTCCAATAAGTGAGTAGCGAAACTATGGCGCAATGTGTGTGGGCTGTATTTTCCGACGAGACCGGCGGCGCGTCCGTGCTTTTTGACGAGCGCCCACACATCCTCGCGTGCCATCGGTCGTCCGCCTTTACTCAAGAACAATTTGCCTTTGTCCTTCATGCCGCTCCAGCCTGGGCGGACGTGGACGAGGTACGTCCGCGTGGCGTCGAGCGCGGCGCGGCCCACGGGAATGATGCGCGTTTTTTCGCCTTTGCCGGTGACGCGCACGGTTGCTTCGTCGAAGCTCAATCCGTCCACGCGCAGCGTACACAGTTCACTGACACGCATGCCGGTCGCGTAGAGCAATTCAACAATGGCCGCGTCGCGCAGCGGCAGTTTGCGCGGGCCGGATTGACCGGCTTGTTTGAGCGCTTCGCTCGGAGCTTGCGTCAGTTTGTTGGCATTCTCGGGCGAGAGGACATGCGGCAGGCGCTTCCATTGTTTGGGGCGTTCTGCGTTCACGCTGGGATCGGCTTTGAGTGTGCCTTCTGAAACGAGGAATTTTAAAAACGATTTTGCGGCAGCAAGACTGCGCGCGGCGGAGGAGCTTTTGTACGTCTGCTTTTGAGAGAGGAATGTGGTGAAGAGGCAGACGGTGTCGGGCGTGATTTCTGTGGATGATGTCTCACCGCGCGATTCGCAATGGGTGGCGAAGAGCTTCAAATCCCGTGCGTAGGATTCCAGCGTGTTGGGCGAGTACCCGCGCTCGACGGTGATGTAATCGAGGAACGATTTGAAGTCGAGATCGAAGCTCATACGACTCTTCTTATCGGCGGATTTGGGCCGCGAATGGAATGCAAATTTTGTATAGATAAAGAGCCGCGCGTGCAAGCAAGCGGCCAGTCCAGCTCACGTGCAACCCCATGGCCGCTTGCTTGCGCGCGCGGCTCTTTACTTTGCGTCGCGCCGAAAGATTCGGGGCGTCGTGCCGGTTTCGCGTTTGAACGCGACGCTCAAATATTCGACGTGTTCGAAGCCGGTGCGACGCGCGATTTCGGTGAGCGGCAGGCTGGTGTCGAGGAGTAGTTGTTTCACGCGGCGGAGTTTGACGCGCAGGATTTCTTCGTGCGGTGTGACGCCGAGTAATTTCTTAAAGCGGCTTTCCAGAACGCGGCGCGAGACCGGGACGGTGCGCAGGACGTCGGAAACATCGATGCCGTCGCACGCGTGTTCGCGGATCAAGTGCATCGCTTTCGACACGTCCGCATCGTGAATCGCGAGCACGTCGCTGGATTGGCGGATCTCCAAACGCAGCGGCTCGATCAAGTGGCCACTGAGCTCGACGGGTAATCCGGACATCATGCGGTCAAGTAAGCGCGACGCTTCGTAGCCGGCTTTTTGATGATTCAGAAGCACACTGGAGAGAGGAGGCGAACAGAGGTCGCAGAGCAGTTCATCGTTGTCCACGCCGACGACGGCGACTTCGTCCGGGACGGGAACTTGAAGGTCGCGGCAGGCGGCAAGCACTTGTTGCGCTCGGATGTCATAACAGGCCATGATCCCGGCGGGCTTGGGAAGTGTCTTGAGCCAATCACCAATCCCGGCGATGTGCGCTTCGACTGGTACCTGTTTTTTTTCGGACGGGTTATAGATGGAGCAATCAAAACCGGCGGCGCGGATCGTCTCGGTGAAATGGGTGCAGCGCCACGTGGACCAATTGAACCGCGCGTCGCCGCAGAAACCGAAGTGTTTGAAACCGCGTTCGAGCACATGTTCGGCGACCATGTGAGCGACGGCGGCGTCGTTGGTTTCGACCCATGGAATCGAGGGCATGAGCCGCGCGGCGCTGATGTCCACGGCGGGCAATCCGGATTCGGCGACGGCTCGGGCGATGCGTTCGTTTTCGATGCGTGCGATGATGCCGTCGCCGTCCCAGCTCGAGAGCCATTGCGGCGGCGGATCGCCCCGGCCTTGTTCGACGAAGTAGAACGACCACGGTCGGTGTTCGCGAGCATACGCGACGACACCACGTAGCAGCCCGCGCCCATAGGCGTTCGACGTTTCGATGAGCAAGGCGACGCGGGGTTGTTTTTTCATGGAAGGAGGTTGCAACCGGTACGCGGGTTAATCGCCAGCGCTGGGCTGGTTCAGATGCGGAATGTGAGGTGGCGTTGTGTTCGGATCGGCGCGGAGTTTCTTCAAAAAATCAACTCCGGGCGTGTGCCCTTTTTTTCCGCAGCACGGACAGATGTCTTCTTCTTCAATCGAAAAATGGGTACAGCGCGGGTTGCGGCATTCGATGGTGTTGAAGCCGATGTACGCGCCTGGGGTTTTGCAGTCGGGGCAGTTGGGCATAATGGTGTTTCGTGTTGGGAGCAGTGAACTCGAAACTATTTTTGCGGCAGCGGTGTTGGGAGGTCCTTGTCTTTTTCTTTCTGAGCTTTGGCTTCGAGAATTTCCATCGCGGCGCGGACTTTTGGGAAATCCATTTTGGCGTCCGGATCAATCGTATCGGCATCGACGAGATCAGACGTTATGTAGGTGCCGGGTGTGTTGGGCAGGCTGACGATTTTAAAGGAACCGTCGAATTGCCAGTCGAGCCAGTCGTCCCAACTTTCAGCCGCAGGCGGTTCGACGCCCATGCCTTTTTCGTTCAACGATCCTTCAAGAATGCGCAGACGAAGGAACAGCTTCGCGGCGGGGTTCGCATTTTTATCTTTCGGCGAGAGCGTTTCGAGCCACGCGGGTTGAATCAAAAAGCTATCGATGGTGCCTCCGGTATCGAGCGATGGAACGCAGAACGGGCTTGAAACTCCGGCTTTGAAACCGGGCTCTTTTGACGCCATCGCCGCGAGGCAGATCAGCGCGTTGTGCGGAATGGGGCGGCAGCCGTAGAGTTTGACGGGATCGGGTTTTTCGACGAATTCGGGATCGTCGGCTCGCTTGTCTTTTTTGATCCACGACATCTCGCCACCTTTGACGGTGATCTCGGCGGAGACGGTTTCTTTCTCGGACGACTTGGCCGAGATCACAGTCTTCGTCGTCATCTGCGACCCGCCGCGCAACGCCAAATCAGCGTCCATATAAAGGGTGCCGATGTACTCGATGACTTCCATGTCCACGCCGCGCGGGACGCAGCCTTTGATGCGCTCGGTCAATTTGTAAACGGCTCCGAACTCGCCGCGCGCGTCTTCGATTTTAACGAGCGTGTAGCCGCAGCGTTGGTCGCCAGCTTTCAAGATCACGGCGACTTTAACGAGCGCTTCCGACACGACGCCGGTTTGATTGCGGAGGTTCTTGCCGCGATCCAGCGCCTGGCGCAATTCAACCGCGCCGGGAGGGGTGAGGATGTCGCCCGCTTGGGCAGCGAGTGCGAGGACCGACAGGGCAATTAGTAGAAGGGGCATCTGCTGTTTCATAATGATCTCAACACACGAACGGGCTATCACGTCACGTCTTGCGCATTGTACACACTTTTGTGAATTTGCGAAAAAAATGCAATGCGGTCTTTTCGAGCGCGGTGAATTCGACTACAAGACATGGATCGATTAGACCGTCACATATTACGGGGAGCCGTCATGAACACATCCATTGAACGCCGTTCGTTTCTGAAAACCGCCGGGCTTGCTGCAGCGGCCATTTCCGCTGCGCAGACACCGTTTGCCCGGGCAGATGAAAAGGATAAGAAGATGAAAAAAGCTGTTGGCATGGGGATGATCGGTGAGAAGAAATCACCGCTGGGCGAGCGGATGAAGATGGTCCGCGAATTGGGTTTTGACGGCGTGGAATTGGTTAGCCCTGGGATTGCGGACCGCGATGGATTGAAGAAAGCGCTCGACGACGCGAAGCTCGAAGTCTCCGAAATTTTGAGCGGCGGCGATTGGGCTTCTCCGATCACCAGCGCAAACGAAGAGACGCGGTCGAAGTGTCTCATCAATTTGAAAACAGCGATGGAAGACGCGAAGTTTTTTGGAACGAGTAGCGTTCTGTTTGTGCCGGGAGTCGTGAACAAAAACATTGGTTATGACGACGCGTACAAGCGCGCGCACGACGGCATCAAGAGCATGCTACCGGTCGCGCAAGAATTGGGCGTCAAGATCGCGGTCGAAAATGTATGGAACGATTTCCTGCTGAGTCCGTTGGAGATGGCGCGCTTCATCGACGAATTCGAAAGCCCGTGGATCGGTGCTCATTTTGATGTCGGCAACGTCGCGAGCATCGGCTATCCGGAACAGTGGATCAAGATTCTGAACAAGCGCATCTTGAAACTCCACATCAAGGAATTTAATAAAAAGGTGGCGACGGATTCCGGCAAATGGAAGGGCTTCAGTTGGAAGCTGGGCGACGAAGGCGGGATCGACTGGCCGTCAGTCGTGAAGGCGTTGAACGAAATTGGTTACACAGGCTGGGCGACGGCTGAATTCGGCGGTGGTGATCGCGCCGTCTTGGAAGACGTGGCCGCACGGATGGATAAAGTCTTGCAGTTAAAAAAGTGAACGAAAAAAGTAGGACGGGTAAAAGCCCGTCCTATTTTTTTACTTGATCGACAACTTTTCCAAGTGGATCGGAATCGCATTCCACGCGGAACCGCAGCCGTTGGCGGGATACGTGTACTGAAAGACGATATTGCCTTTGTCGTCGATGCCGCGCAGGTCGAGGCCGAATGTATAATCGATGAGATAATTGTTGGCCTTGTCTTCGTAAACGCTGGAACAATACGGGCTGTAAATCGACGGGTTGGCGAGGTACTGCCATTTTTCCACGGCGGTTTTGGCTCCAGTGTTGATGGCGTACTTGCGCGGGGCACTGTAGTCTCGGTTTTCGCCAGCCGGGGATTGATTGCCACTGTTGGTGCCATCATCGAACAACAGCAACGTGCCGTCTTTGGCGATCGAAACGGCGTGCTGGCCGATGGGCGGAAGTGTTTTGTCGCCGAGCTTGAGCGCGAGTTTTTTAAGCGACGGATACTCGTACCACTTCTTCGTCGTGTCGCCTAGAATCCATTTGATTTTGCTGGTCGTGTAGTCAATGGCGATGACGAAATTTTCGCGGCTGGACAGGATCAGAGTATTATCGGTTTTGCGGTAGGTATTGGCGTTGTTGTGAAACCAATCGTCTTGCGGGCGGACAAAGTCGCTGGGGTCGTCGCCGTTGGCGCGCATGTAATCCGCCATGATGACGCTGAGGTCCCAGGACTTCAGCACTTTTCCGTCTCCGTCGATTTCAATGACAGTGGATTCAACAGCGGTCTGCGTATCCACGCAAATCAGTATGCCTTTCTTGCCTGGATCGTAATTGTGATGGAAGCCGGTGACACCGATGTTGGAGTAGTCGGCGATGAATTTGTACGTGCCGTCCATTTCAACGCGGGTGATTCCTGTACCAGTCGTGACGTAAATTCCGTTCTGATACAAAATCGCCTGATAATTTGAATCGCCACTGGTACCGACCCAGCGAATTTCGCCGTCGGTGTCGATGATCGTGGGCGATGGAGCGCCGAGATTCGATTTGGCCAGAATGAAATCGTAGCTCAAATTTGTTTCCTTCGAGCGGGGCACGACGACATTTGGATTAGAGTAGACGCCGTTCGGATCATTGAATTGTTGTGTTTGAACACGAATGACTTGCTTGCTGCTACCGCCCGCACAGATGCAATTGATGGTGACGCTGTTATTGTAGTTCTGATAGAGACCCCAAACAGGCACAGCCAAATGGCCCGTGGAGGTGTCAAGAAAATTATGTGATTTGAGATAGGCTGCTGAGTAAGTCGCGGAGATCGCGCGCGTCACGGATCCTGTTTTAGGTGCGATTGTAAATTGAACACTCCGGACCGCATCGGCAGGAGTGACATTGAAATTCACCATCCTAATAAACGTTGACGGGCCATCGGTATCGTTGACGTACGTGACATCCGTCGCGAGGAGAGCGCCTGTGATATGGAGCACTGCCAAACTTATTATTAATATCAAACGATGTTGCATATGAGCCTCCTGACGTGAGTGATTATGATCGGTATCATGTAGCACGTTTTTGGATGAAATACAAATTGAATTGGCATGTTGCGCGACACGTGATCATGTTGACATACTGGACACAATTCAGCCCCCTTTTTATCCACGCTGGAATCAAGTGGACGGGCGACTAAAGTAGCTGTCCATTCGCAGGTCAACATCCTGCGGTGCGGAGGCTTTCACGATGTTGCACGCGCTGGGAATTGTGACCGGTAATTTGGAAGAGAATTGCTACATCGTCTGGGCTGATGGATCGACCGAGGCCATCGTCTTCGATCCGGGCTGGGATGAGGATGTCATTCTCGGCGCTTTGAAAAAGCGTGGATTAAACGTTGCGGCGTTTTTGCTGACACATTGCCACGGCGACCACATCGGCGCGTTGAAGCCGATGAAAGCAGCGTTCCCGTCCGCGCCCATTTATGTGCCAGAAGAAGAGAAGGATTGGCTCGCTCGGCCGACGTTGAATCTCAGTTACTTTTATGGCATGCCAATCATCGCTCCGCCCGGCGATGTGATGATCAACGACGGTGACGAGATCACAGTCGGCGGCTTGAGTTTCAAAGCCATCCACGTCCCCGGTCATTCACCCGGCGGCACTGCGTTTTACATCGCACCTGAGTCCGGAGCGCCCCATTTATTCTGCGGTGACATCCTCTTCAGGCGCGGCATCGGCCGGACTGATCTGCCCGGCGGGGCGGGGGAGGACACACTCGTCGCCGGCATCTGCGAAAAGCTCTTCCCGCTGC
>JBAXUS010000174.1:0-13351 GCA_037129555.1 Planctomycetota bacterium | reverse complement strand
AGTTTCAGCCCCAAAAGGGGCGGCATAAATTACATACCCATTTCCACACAATCACATCGTGCGCGTCACAAGCGCAGCGAGCCAATGCCGTTCCCCCTCTCCCCTTGAGGGCAATGGCCGACGAGACAGCCGTTCCGTCTCGCGGGGTGAGGGGTAAGCACTGATTAATCCCATGCGCTCCGAACCCCAAACCCCATTCCCACACAATCACATCGTGCGTTCAGCCGCGTCAGCGGAGCAAGTTCAAATAGCCGTAGGTGTAGTGAGCGAAGCGAACAAGCCCAAGGCGAACACGACAAATACCTCACGGCTTATCCAAACCCCGCCATCTTCTACATTCCCGCTCCCACACAATCACATCGTGCACAATCACAACCCATCACGATATATTATGCGTCTTAATCAACGATAAAACCCATTCAATCTATAGACGCCCCATTACCCTATTTTATTCCAAATAAATTTAAAAATCTTCACACCCATCGCCACGCCTACTTCACCACAGCGCGACGTTCATGCCCTGCACGGAGACGGTGTCCATATGCGCTTCCAGTATCAAGCGCCTCGCCGCATGCCCTGGGCGCACGTGAGGTTTGAATGATCGTACCGCGATTGACAGCATCCTGAAAAACCTGGCCGTAAACCACGGCGGACTCAAAGACTTGGTTCAAGCCGTCGTACTCAGCGACTCATTTCGGAAGAATTGAACGGAGCTACGACCCCAGTGGTGATAAAGGGAGAGACACGGAACGAAATCGATGCGTGGCTGTTGCCTTTACTCCAGCTCCAAAGGAGCGAACTTCTAAAGCCCAGGCCGTAGCCGGTACCCCGGCGCAGGCCTGGGTACACGCGTCCAAAAAACCTTTAGCCCCAACGGGGTGAACTCAATTCGACATCCCGCGTCCACCTGTTTGCGCCCGTTCCAATCGTGTCCGTTGTTTTGGATGCCGCGTGCAGACACGCCGTATCGTCTACCCGTGAGAATCGGGAGCGAGCGTTGCAATCCAGAGCGAACCTTCGTCGGCACGATAACTCCGTGAAGTGCCGACGAGAGACCGTTTGCCCCGCCTAAAACAATGCGCCGTCTGTTCCGGAGTTTGGAAAAGACCTCCATCCTCTCCGGCTGCTTCATGGGCAGCGCCGCACAACACATGAGCCAGAACCTCCCTATCATTCTGGCGGGTGGCGGTTTCAAACACGCCGGACACGTGCTGCTCGACAAGAAGAACAACAAGCCGCTGAGCAACCTGTTCGTCAGCGTGCTGCAACGGACGGGCATGAAGATCGACAAATTCGCCGACAGCACAGGCACACAATCCGGGATTGATTTCAAGGCGTAAGCGGAAGTGCCGGGTGCCACGGAGCAGTACCCTGCTCCGTGCTGATACGCGAACGATTTCGGAAGAACTTCAAATCATGGGTTAATCGAGCGCCCAACAGCAAGGAACAGAGTACTGGTCCTTGGCACCCTTGCAACCGTCCACCCGCCGTGATTAACGAATTATCCTACTTTCTTTCTTGCGCAGATCACATCATGTAGTTAACATGATGTAAATGGCGCAACACGGACAGTCCGGAAAAATTGTGATCGAGTTAGACCCCGAGCTCAAGCGGCGGCTTTATGCCGCGCTTGCTATGTCTCGGAGCACATTGAAGGATTGGTTTATGAAAAAAGCGGAAGAGTATTGCGCTCCTAAAATCCAACCTCAAGCTCGCTCTAAAAAGGCATATGCTCGAAAACAATCCGGCGGTGCATCCACGGTTATGGAAAATGAAGCGCCACCTTACGGAGTGACCGGAACCTCTGCTTTCCCCGTCGAATTGGAATTCGCTCCACAAAAAATGAGCAAGCGTCCTGAAGGGCGCTCGACCAAAAACTATTCACTTGTCTCCATGTTTGCGGGATGCGGCGGAATGGACTTGGGCTTCACAGGAGGCTTCGAAATTTTTGGCCGTCGCTACAGAGCTCATCCCTTTGAATTAATCTGGGCCAACGAGCTCAATCCCGAAGCATGCAAGACTTACGAACGGAACCTGAACCACAAGATTGCTTGCGGCGATATCTGGAGCCTGATCGATTCGATGCCGAAGCAGGCCGATGTTTTGATCGGCGGCTTCCCTTGCCAGGACATTTCCGTCAATGGAAAAAGGGCCGGGGTTAACGGCGCGCGCAGCGGCCTGTATAAGGCCATGGTAGAGGCCATCCGCAGAATTCAACCCAGGGTCTTTGTGGCAGAAAACGTCAAGGCGCTTCTACGTCATCCGGAATGGCTTCATCAGGTGTTGACTGATTTCCGCGCGTTGGGATATGAAGTGAATTACGGACTCTATAAAGCGGCAGACTACGGAGTCCCCCAAACCCGCGAGCGCGTCATTTTCGTCGGCACAAGAAAGGGCGAAAGCGAGTTCTTTCCGCCAACCGCCGAGCGCAACGCCTCAAATTGGATGACCGCCAAAGAGGCAATTGGCGATTTGGAGCAACTGGAGCTTTGCCCGCAAATAAACCACATTTGGAGTTTGGCGAACGTAAGTCCGGAACAGGGAAACCGCCGCTTGCTTCCCAACCGCCCCGGCTACACCATTCGCGCCGAATGCCATGGCAACATTCAATTTCACTATCGACTGCCGCGCCGCATTTCCATGCGAGAAGCCGCGCGCATTCAATCGTTTCCGGACAAGTTCGTTTTCGCTTCGAAACTGCGGGAAATTGAGCGCCAAGTCGGGAACGCAGTTCCACCCGTGCTGGCTTGGCATATCGCGAAATCAGTTGTTGAGTGCCTCGACGCAAAGTAAGTCGCTCAACGTTTTCTAAACAGCACTTTTGACGGCATCCAGCCCGTTGCAAGTTCGTCGGCTTGCGCAAGCCATTCCTCAATTCTCTTCTTCGGCGGAACAGAACGCTTCCAATAAACTTCAAACAATGCGTCGTCCATGTTTGCGGCGGCCTCGATCATTTCCTTCTCTATGTCTTGCAGCGCCATCATCACATAGTTTCCTCCGCGTTGGCCGTCGCTTTTCATGGCCACGCTGCCTGCTGAGAAAAGATCTCTCGCCTGAGAACACAACACCCCGTGGTAAGTGAGCAAATAGAGCGCGGCGTTGTCATATTTGTGTTTTGAGCGCGACGCCTTTACAACTTCCGGGCATAGCAACGATGCCTCAGCTCGAAACTTTCGCTTCTCTTCTTGTTCCAAACTCATATAAAGCCTAGCTGCGATAGGGAGCGTATGACCATCCTCCTTTTCTTGGAGCCACCATAACTGTTGTCCATCCTTGAGTCGCCCCCGCGCATACTCCCGGATATGTTTCATCCGGTCCGCAATGGATAGTTTTCTGAAATCTTGATATTTGACGCCAATTTTGGCGAACAACGATTCCTTCGCCCCAAGCTGCACTTCAAATCTTGGCACATGCGAAGTGCGAACATGTATCACGCAATCGTCGTAGCGTCCCCACTTGATTTCAGGCTTGCCTCCCATTTTCCCAAACACAACAAAAATCTGCTCTACGGATTCGCTGCGGGTGCTTTCAAACACGCTGTTCGCCACGCTGCGCCAAGTATCCTTCGTCGTGAATTTGACCTCAATTCCGTGCTTTCCCAACACGATGTCCGGAAACACGTATGGGTGCGGATCGAAATCCACATCAATTTTGTATTTTGAGAGGAGTTCTTTGAGTTCGTTTCTGATGGCAAGCTCAAAATCATTGGATGTTGCGTACTTTGATTTCTCGCTCTGCTCGGTCAGTGTGCCGCATAGTTTGTCCAATATCGCCGTGAACAGTTCGTCTGTCAGCGCGTCGTTCGTTGCCATGCGTTGCCTCGTGGGTTGTTATTGACTTAACGCGTTTTGAGTCCCAGCGCAAGGGCCGGCTTAACCCGCGAGACAATCCGCCGCGAATTGACCACGGGAAACTCCAAGATAGACGTTACATTCTTTTCACGTTCGAATCAATGTTAATTACGTCTCGGAGTTTCCGCGCGTTTCCCTATGGCACCATCTTACTCGCCTCGTCGCTCCACAGCCCGGGACCCATCGGGCCGTTGGCCCTCACTCGCACCCAGTGGCGTACACCGCTCGGGAGGCCGTGGATGATGCAGTGGCTTTGGGAGGAGTAAAGTTTGGTGGTCTATTGGGTGGGCTTCGTGGGGTCGGTGTTGACTTGGACTTCGAAATTGTCGGCTCCGGTTCGACGAAGACACTGATGTCGAACAGCAATCCTTGCGCCCACGCTTTTGTGCTGGTTGCCTTCACGACTGGTTTGCGCTGGGTGGTTTGGATTTCGGATATGACCGGCTTCGATACTGCGGGCTTCCAAATTGTGCGGGCATCGACCTTCTTGCCCGTCTCAAGTGTGCTGACGAGCGCGGCGATGATGTCATCATTCATTGACGTGAAAAAAATTCATGATGTGCCACGAAATGAGCACAAGGGAGAACAACACCAAAACGTTCAGAGCGAAGTTTTGGGCAGACCAATCCTTTCGCTCCGCAACGATTTCCGAAGATGACAATTGAGTCGGCGATGCAACTTCCGACACTGTTTTCAAGGCGATGAATGGCCATCCATAATACTCACAATGAGATTGTAAGGCGGCTGATGTGGATTGCCTCGGCATCCAATACGAGCGCTCGAGTATATTGACAAAGAGCATCGCACAAATCATCAGATTGATCACCACGAGCTTTATTGCCAGATGTGAAATGGCACGATTTCCTTGAACCGATTTCCCCCGTGAATAAAAGAAGAACTCGGTCTTTTTGCGGCCTAATAATATTTCCTTTATCTGGACCCAAAAGACGGCTCTGCGATGCCTCGCCACCATTTGGGCCATGAGTTTTGCTGAATCTTGATCGACCCGCCACTTACAACAGCTGCATTCGCTTTCGTTCGATGTAAGCCGTCGACGACACTTAACGCATCTGTATCGAACCGTGTTGAAGAACATATTTACCTCATCTATCGTTTTATAAATCTGGCGTAGCTCATTCAGAATTCGCTGAATTTCAATAGCTTCATATTTTTACGGATAAACTGCCGTTCCTGATAAACCGAATTGAATCGTCGAATACTTGACATTGACAAATCCAACAAACGCTTGACCGTTAATAATAACGGTCACCGTCACGTTCCGTTGCGCGTTGGTGACATCCACCAAGGTCAGGCCGTAGGGAGCCAGTTCGTCGCTGAAATCTCCCTTCTCAATCACCATCGTAAAGTTGCGGGATGTTGCAGTGGAATTCTTGGACAGTTTCTGCAACGTAAACGTGGCGTTTTGGGCGCGTGAAGCAGACGAACTCTTTCCGCTCTTTTGAAGTACAAACGGTACCACCACTCCGCCTACATCGACGATGACGCGTTTTCCCATAGCTTGAAACGTGGTGGGCAGGGGCACTGTGCCGCTCAGCGTGATAGAATCCATATTGTACTGATTGAAATCCACGCCGATGTTTAAGTACGTGGTAGTCAACGGTGAGACGCCGATCAATGGCGGGAGATCAAAAGGTCTTGATGTTGCGTTGGCCGGATCGGTGCGCAGTGCTTTTTCGATTTCGTCGGAATAGCCGTCTCCGTCAGTGTCAACAATCGGAACCGTGCTTGCTCCTGTCACGCTGATCACCAACGTGGCGCTGATTTGACCACCATGGCTGTCGGTGACGAGCACGACAACGGACTTGTCGCCGATCGTCGTAAAACTGTGCGTCGGATTCGGTAGCGACGAGGTGCTACCATCGAGGAAAAGCCACGTGTATGTAAGGAGATCGCCATCTGTGTCCATGACCGGCGCACTGAATTGAATGGTTTGACCCACAAAGACAGTGCTGGGCGAGGCTGACGGTGCGCTGGCAAACACCGGCGCGTGGTTCACGAAAATCTGCAGCGGCATGTTACTCTTGTACGGTCCCGTC
The DNA here is from genome assembly GCA_037129555.1 of Planctomycetota bacterium. Lineage (GTDB taxonomy): Bacteria > Planctomycetota > SZUA-567 > H5-PLA8 > H5-PLA8 > JANXLS01. The sequence continues at coordinate 7,443 of JBAXUS010000174.1, read as the reverse complement.
CCTGTGCTGCTGTCGGTTGCAGTCGCGACGAAATTAAATGTGCCTTCCGCTCCAATCGTCCCGCTGATGACACCTGCCGAGGTCATTGTCAGCCCAGGTGGCAACGCGCCGGATGAGATCGAGAAAGTATACGGAGCGGTCCCACCGCTGACGGTCAGCGTTTGTGAATACGCGAGATTTATATTCGTCGGCACCAGTACATCCGGTGCGATAATAATCGCAGGCGGCAGAACGATCGGAGTGTACGGTTGTGTGAACGTGTACGGTCCGCCGTTGTTAGCCGGTGTGGAATCGATGGTTTTGATTCCAAACGAAAATGGGCCGCCCGCCGTGGGTGTGCCGCTCAACACGCCGGAAGCACTCAAGGTCAAACCTGCGGGGAGACTACCAATTACTGAAAACGTGTACGGCGCAGTGGCTCCACTCACGATCAACGTTTGATTGACGGGCACGGCGACTTGTATCGGTGCAAGCGTCGGGAAGTTGAATAACGGAAAGACTTGCAACACAAAATTCTGAATCGCGTCTGGACCGGCTCCATTGCTTGCGGCGATGGATAAAAAGAACAATCCGAATTCGGTGGCATTTCCGGACAACACGGCGGTTCCATTTCCGTTGTCATTGAACGTCACGCCGTTGGGCAGTGCGCCAGTTTTGATGAGTGTCGGTGCTGGGAAGCCGGTCGTTGTGACGGAGAACAAGCCGTTCGTGCCGACCTTGAACGCCGTGTTCGCAGCACTCGTAATCACGGGCAACGTGGCGACAACGGCCACTTGAACCGGCGCACCTGTCGTACCGCCAAAGAGCGACAGCACCGCTGTCAGCGTTCCAGTCGTCGAGGGCTGCGTGGAGAACGTGATCGTTAATTGCGTTGACGTCGCGGTCGTCACAGTTCCCACTGCGCCGAGATTAAACGTAACACTATTGTCACTCGGCGTTGTCGAGAAGTTTGTTCCGGTGATGACCAATGTCGTTTTCGTGATCAACAGAAGCGCCGTGTTCAGTGTGATCGTCGGAGAGGGTACAATTGTAGCAACTTGAATCGCCACGCCGCTGGTTCCGCCGAAAACGGTGACGATGGCGGTCAAACTGCCTAGCGAAGTGGGCTGCGTTGAAAACGCGACGGTCAATTGTGTGGCGGTCGCTGACGTGACATTTCCCACCGCTCCGGAGCTGAATTGGACGGTGTTGTCGGATGCAGTGGTCGAGAAATTCGTTCCGGAGATCACAAGTGTCGGAGCATTTTGCGAGAGTGATGCGGTATTAACAGTGACTGTCGGAGGCGGAACGATTGTCGCGACTTGCACCGCTGCACCACTGGTTCCGCGATTGGATGTGACGACCACTGTGAGACTGCCAGTCGCAGTGGGTTGCGTGGTGAATTGCACCGTCAATTGCGTGGCTGTGGCGGCGGTCACCGTCCCTGCAGCTCCGAGATTCAACACAACAGAATTATTGGCCACAATTGTTGCGAAATTGGTTCCGGTGATGATCACTGTCGGCGCGTTTTGCGCGAGGTTGGTGGTGTTCAGCGTCACAGTTGGAGGCGGAACGACCGTCGCGACTTGGGTGACTGTTGAGGTGCCGCCAAAGACAGAGACAGTTGCATTCAACACGCCGGTGGCGTTGGGCTGCGTCGAGAATGTGACGGTCAATTGCGTCGCCGTTGCCGCCGTCACAGTCCCCACTGCTCCCAGCGTTGTAAATGTGATTGAATTGTTTGCGGGCGTCGTTGAGAAATTCGTTCCGGTGATGACGAACGTGGGCGCGTTCTGCGCGAGATTCGCGGTGTTGGCCGTAATCGTGGGGGCGCTTACTACGGTGGCGACTTGAACGGTCGCGGTCGTGCCACCGAACACAGAAACGTTTGCGTTCAAGACCCCGGTAGCGCTGGGCTGAGTAGAGAACGTCACCGTCAATTGTGTTGCGGTCGCCGCCGTCACCGTGCCAACGGCTCCGAGCGTTGTGAAGGTGACGGTGTTGTTTGCGGGCGTTGTCGAGAAATTCGTTCCCGAAATCGTCATTGTCGGAGCGTTCTGCGCGAGCGGTGCTGAACTCGTCGTGATGGTCGGTGCGGGAACGATGGCAGCCACTTGAACGGTGGCTGTTGTACCTCCGAAGACTCTGACATTGGCGTTCAAGATGCCTGTTGCATTTGGCTGCGTCGTGAACGTCACGGTGAGTTGCGTCGCGGTCGCAGCTGTAACCGTGCCGACTGCGCCCAATGCCGTGAATGTGACGGTGTTGTTTGCAGGAGTCGTCGAGAAATTCGTCCCGGTCAGAAGGATCGTCGGAGCGTTTTGCGCAAGGTTCGATGTGTTCGCAATAAGCGTCGGCGCGGGAACGATGGTGGCCACTTGCACAGTCGAAGTCGTACCGCCAAAGACCGTCACGTTTGCGTTTAACGCACCCGTCGCGGTCGGTTGCGTCGAGAACGTCACAGTCAATTGCGTCGTCGTAGATGCAGTCACCGTACCAGCTGCTCCTAGCGTTGTGAAGACGACACTGTTCTGGTTTGGAGTGGTTGAGAAATTGGTTCCAGAGATCGTCATGGTCGGCGCATTTTGAGCCAGGTTTGCAACGTTGCTTAAGATCGTCGGATTCGGCGTGATGGTAGCGACTTGCACGGCTCCCGTGCTTCCTCCGAAAACGATCACAGTCGCATTTAACGCTCCGGTGGCTGTCGGCTGAGTGGTGAACGTTACGCTCAATTGTGTCGCGCTGGCAGAGGTGATCGTCCCGACCGCGCCCAAGTTGAACGCCACCGAATTATTCGCGGGGGTCGCCGAGAAATTCGAACCATTGATAACCACAGTAGTGACGGTTTGAGCTTGATTCGTTGTGCTGGCCGTGATCGTCGGCGCGAGAACAATTGTAGCGACTTGCACGGTCGCTGTCGACCCGCCGAAGACTGTCACGCTTGCATTCAGCGCACCGGTCGAATTGGGAAGCGTTGAGAATGTCACGGTTAATTGTGTGGCCGTTGCAGCGGTCACAGTTCCAACTGCGCCAAGCGTTGTGAACGACACGGCGTTGTTTGCGGGAGTGGTCGAGAAATTGGTTCCGGTGATGATCATCGTTGGCGCATTCCGGGCGAGGTTTGCGCTGCTTGTTGTGATCGTCGGAGCAGCGACGACAGCGGCCACTTGTGTCGCCGTTGTCGTGGCTCCAAAAGCAGTCACGGTCGCATTCAAAACACCCGTTGCGTTGGGCTGAGTGGAGAACGTCACAGTCAACTGCGTGGCTGTAGCGGCGGTGACAGTACCGACCGCGCTGAGCGACGTGAAGGTCACGGTGTTCTGCGCGGGCGTTGTGGAGAAGTTTGAGCCGGAGATGATGAGCGTCGGGGAATTGATGGCCAGACTCGCGGAACTTGTCGTAACCGTCGGCGTCGCGACGATGTTTGCGACCGTTACTGTGGACGTCGTGCCGCCGAATACGGTCACGTTGGCGTTCAGCGCTCCGGCTGCGTTCGGCTGCGTCGAAAACGTGACGGTCAATTGTGTCGTTGTTGCGCTCGTCACACTTCCAACCGCTCCGAGCGATGTGAATGTCACGGTATTCTGCGCTGGAGTCGCCGAGAAATTCGTGCCATTGATCAAAACAGTCGTGACGCTCTGAGCCTGCGTTACAGCGCCTGCAGAAATAGTCGGAGCAGCGACAACAGTGGCGACTTGAACAGTCGATGTCGATCCACCTGCGACGGTCACGCGTGCGTTCAAAGCGCCTGTAGCGTTAGGTAGCGTAGAAAAGGTGACGGTCAATTGAGTGGCGGTTGCGGCAGTCACAGTTCCCACTGCGCTCAACGAAGTAAACGATACGGTGTTGTTGGCTGCGGTCGTCGAGAAATTGGTTCCGGTCAGAATCAGTGTTGGCGCATTGATGGCGAGATTCGCGGTGTTGGTCGTGAGGGTCGGAGCGGCCACGACCGTTGCGACTTGCACCGCTCCGGTGCTGCCTCCAGCTACCGTCACATTTGCAGTCAAACTGCCCGTTGAAGTTGGCTGCGTTGAGAACGTCACGGTCAATTGCGTGGCCGTGGCGGCTGTCACCGTACCGACAGCTCCGAGATTAAACGCCACAGTATTGTTCGCCGCAGTCGTTGAAAAGTTCGTCCCGGCGATGGTGAACGTCGGAGCGTTCTGCGCCAGATTCGCGGTGTTGGCTGTGACGGTCGGAGCAGCGACGACCGTAGCGACTTGAACAGTCGATGTTGATCCACCTGCGACGGTCACGCGTGCGTTCAAAGCGCCTGTCGCGTTGGGTAACGTAGAAAAGGTGACGGTCAATTGAGTGGCGGTTGCGGCAGTCACAGTTCCCACTGCGCTCAACGAAGTAAACGATACGGTGTTGTTGGCTGCGGTCGTCGAGAAATTGGTTCCGGTCAGAATCAGTGTTGGCGCATTGATGGCGAGATTCGCGGTGTTGGTCGTGAGGGTCGGAGCGGCCACGACCGTTGCGACTTGCACCGCTCCGGTGCTGCCTCCAGCTACCGTCACATTTGCAGTCAAACTGCCCGTTGAAGTTGGCTGCGTTGAGAACGTCACGGTCAATTGCGTGGCCGTGGCGGCTGTCACCGTACCGACAGCTCCGAGATTAAACGCCACAGTATTGTTCGCCGCAGTCGTTGAAAAGTTCGTCCCGGCGATGGTGAACGTCGGAGCGTTCTGCGCCAGATTCGCGGTGTTGGCTGTGACGGTCGGAGCAGCGACAACATTTGCGACTTGCACCGCTCCGGAACTACCATTTCCAGCTCCAGCAACCGTCACGTTCGCGGTCAAACTGCCCGTGGAGGTTGGAAGCGTCGAGAACGTCACCGTTATTTGCACTGTCGTCGCAGCAGTGACTGAGCCCACCGCTCCGAGATTAAAGGCTACAGTGTTGCTGGCAAGCGTCGTTGAAAAATTCGTTCCGGTGATGATGATCGTCGTCGCATTCTGTGCCTGATTAGACGAGCTTGTCGTGACCGTAGGAGCGGCAGCCTGAACACCGGTCACTGCGCAGCACCACATTAAAATAGCCAGTGCTGGGAGGCTTTTTGCGATACTCTTTTTTGAAACCAAAATAGGTGCTGCAGCGGTTGTGTTTGCCATGGTGCGATGACCTCAATACTGGAATAGCGAAAAGACACGATACCGGGCGCATTCGTCATAAGGGGTGCTGCGAAGCGCTACATGGGTGAGAAGAATAGCGAGTGACCGTTTTTTCGTTGTCAGCCTGGTTGCTGAAAATCGAGTAGGTGTTTGGCGGACGGATTTGTAGTGCTTTGTCCTACACAGCAGTGCGTTCGATGCCGCACCCCAAGTCCTTGAAAATCCCGAGAGCATCTTCAAATTCTGCAGATTTGTCGAAGAAATACGTGGCACCGGCGGCTTTGCTTTTTGCGCGGTAGTACTCGTCGGCGAAATTGGTCAGGACCATCACGAGTGGAGTGGGCGAGATGAATTTGATGCCTTCGAGAACGGCGAACCCACCGCCGCCCGGCATCTGCAAATCGAGTACGACCGCGTCCGGATGCAGTGTAGAGATCAGTCGTAAGCCTTCAGGTGCGTCCGAAGCAATACCCACAACAGCGATGCCGGGAAGTGCACTTAGCATTTCAATCAAGCGTTCGCGGATAGGCTGTGAATCATCGGCAATCACCAAGCGAAGAGCGTTTTCCATGTCATGCGGTCTCCAAGATACAAGACACTACAACACAGAAAAATCAATTGTGTCAGCCTGAATTCTGAAACGCGCGTCAGTCTTTGTCTTTCAGTATGTCCGATTGCGTCCTACCCTGCCTGCCGATTTACTCGACAATATGGTTCACCAAGGCGTAATGAATTAATTCTGTTGTCGTCCCAACGTTGAGTTTTTCGAGAATGCGCGCGCGGTAGGTGCTCACGGTTTTGACGCTGAGCGACAGCTGGAGCCCGATTTCTTTGACGCTCTTGCCATTCCCGATCAATCGCAAGACCTGGTACTCGCGGTCCGAAAGCTCCTCGTGCCGGGGCTTGCCCTGCTCGCCGGCAGCTTCCGAAGCCAGCGCTTCGCCCAATGACGGGCTGATGTATTTGCCGCCATTCAATACTTTCTGCACTGCGCCAGCCAGCACATCTGCTGACACATCTTTCGTGACGTATCCAGATGCGCCAGCTCGAATGGCACGGATCGCGTACTGGTCCTCGCCATACATGCTTTGAATCAGCACCGGCAATTTCGGGAACTCTGCCTTGATGTCTTTCAACGCATCTAGACCTCCTCGCCCGGGCAGTCCAACATCCATGACGACGATATTCCACGCGTGCTTCCGAATGGCCATCATGGCTTCTGCGGCAGTTGCCGCTTCGCCGAATTCCGCCTTCGGAAATGTCGCTGCGAGAATCTGCCGAACGCCTTGCCGAACTACGGCGTGGTCGTCAACGATGAGTATTTTGATCATTCGGATTGTCCCCGCGATTCGCTCGTTGGAGTGACAGGCAATGGAATCTGTACCGTCACTGTCGTCCCTTTTTTGAGTGCACTTTGAATCGCCACGCTTCCGCCGCACGCACGCGCGCGTTCTCTCATTCCCAGCAAGCCGAGTGTTTGACGCTCTGAAACCGCGAGTTCTGAAAACCCTTTGCCATTGTCCTGGACTATGAGCATCGCCGACCCGTTCACCGATTGCAACGAAATCGAGATTCTGCGCGCGCGCGCATGTTTCGCCACATTGGTCAGAATCTCCTGGCATATGCGGAACAGCGCGGTGCTTTGGCTGGATTCTAACGGCAGCACATCAGGGGTCAATGCAAGCGAACAGCGGATGCCGCTGCGCGCCTGGAATTTCAACGCATACGATTCAATCGCCGCAGTCAATCCAATGTCATCCAGCGCACTGGGACGCAACTCCGAGCAGATGCGCCGCACACTCGTGACGGTCGCGGAGAGCAGTTTCAATACCGCGTCGATCTTCTCGTGAAGCTGCGGCTGATCGTCCACCGCGTTCTTTTTCATCCACGTCAAGTCCATCTTGATCGCCGTTAAATTCTGTCCCAGTTCGTCGTGGATTTCGCGCGCGATCCGCACACTCTCCTCTTCGCGCGCGGATTCTAAACGCGCGGTCAATGCACGCAGATTTTCCTGGGATCGCGACAGCAATTCCTCTGTTTCCTTGCGCGTGGTGATATCGCTGACCATGCGCAATGACGAGACATAATTTCCATTCTGATCGCATACAGGATTGGCAGCCACCGCAGCCCACAAATAGGTCCCGTCCGAGCGTCGAAACTTGAATTCGTATTTCTCGCGCAAGCCCTTGCGGCGGCGATTCAACAACAGCAGCGCACGCTCGTGATCTTCAGGATCCACATAATCAAACATGGGGCGCCACATCATCGCCTGCACCGTAGTTCCCAGCATCTGTGCCATCTTGGGATTGACGAAGCACGTACAACTATCGGAATCGACCATCCAAATTCC
>JBAXUS010000173.1:0-13496 GCA_037129555.1 Planctomycetota bacterium | reverse complement strand
TCCTCGCGCAGGTCACGCCGGCGTTCTGCAATTCCAGACCGACCGCCAATCGAAAAAGGTCGTCTTTGCTGAACCGCCGCACCGTTCCCCGCCCTCCCGAATCCTCTGCAGGGATGACGCAGCCCTCTTCGCATAGATGGATAACGCGATAGGGTTTAACATTGAGGACCTGCGCGGTTACATTTAGGGTTATCAAAACATCCATATGAGAGACACTAACTCTCATTAGATTAAATGTCAATGTGCGATTTTAAATTTTTCCGCTGTCGCATATCCCTTGATGGTAGGCAAAGAAATAGAATGGAGCCGAGCACATTAATCGCGCCCGGCTCCAGCCGATTCCGTGCGCAGTGTTTGCCGACCCTTCTTTCCGGCTCGCGGCTTCATGGATTCTTTTTGCGATCGATCACGCGGCGACATGCCGCACGAATTCCGGGTCGGCATCGGCGAAAAACTCGGTCAGCGACAGTTTGACACGATCCATCAATTGCGTGAGTCGGCAGGCAGAGACGCCAATCTGCTGGGCCATTTCCTTGCGGCTGCACCCCTCGGCCAATCCCGCCAAAACACGCTGAATTCGTTCGGGTTGAGTTTTGACGAAGGCTTGCCAGTCGAGCTTTGTTGCGCAGCGCTCAGCCGGATTTTCACGGACATTGCTGGTCAATGCCTCGACCAAGCGCTGCGTCAGTTCGGCCGGAGCGGCGCGTTTGGGCCGGACTGCAAACGCGTGCGAGAATGAAAACGTCTTCGATTTGTTTTGGATCCGACACTGTGCCGACAACGGATCGTTGACGCAATTGCCCGTCAGGGTCCTGCCGACGCGAAGCCGGATCGCGGCGAAGTGTCCGAGCATCGACGGCGACAACCATTTGTTCCGGCGTGCAGCCAAGATGAAATTCGCCGCCATCGAGGCCAGTGCTTCACTCTCCGCTTCTTCATCATTAGGAAAGTAACGCTTGGACATGGCTTCTGCGCGGGACTGAAGTTCCGGCCAAATGACGTTGAAACGCGATTCAATTTCTTCAGTGCAGGGACAGACAATAGCTGCTTGTTCTGGTTTCATTTTCGATTTCTCCGAGATGATGCCGGAGTCGTTTGTGCCAGGCGCGGGGGGAGAGAGTGACGGCGGGAACTTGAGAGGATGAGGGCGGATTTGGGGTGGGTGCGCCGGTCGAACCGGCGCATTAAAGAAGCGCGCTGGTACGAACGACTTGACCGGCAATAGCCGATAAAAACACTCAAGACTTACTTTTTAACGCATTGCATTTCTTCTGAAGCCCAGCGTGGAGCAGACGAGAACATCGGCCGGTCCGCTGGATTTCGTAAAGAATGTGTTTGATTGCGAAGCCTATGGAGTCGCGGCAAAGTGGCCGCCGGTGCGACAAAAAGTGGTGGGTTACAGCGGAAAGGAAGAGGTTCTATGACGGGGCATAGCAGACATCACTGTCATTGTATTATACCGCAAAAATGAACGAAATTAAGGTCGGCATATGTAGCAACCGTCGTAACCTCAATTAAGCCATCGCGTAGCGGTTTAGCTCAACGCAAGAACGGTCGGATTTTAGGTACGACCAGATTAATGAGCCCTGGAATGCGTGTAGGCTTTTACATGGGAGCAAAGCAGAGAGTTTCCACATTGTATTATACCGCAAAAACGTCCGAAATTTAGCTCTTTGAAAGCGGTTGCCCTGGTAAATAGAGGTTGGAGTTTTAAGCGCCTCCAATATTTATTAAATTAGAGTTTGGGAAGGGAATAGTTGTCATCATATTATAACCCAATAATTGAAAATATTAAGGTGCGACAAATGGGGTTGCTAACCGCGACTTTAAACCGCGAAACCAAACCCGAAATTCCGTCTTTGGGGACCAGAAATCGAACCATGTGTACCGAAAATCCGATGTTTTGACCCAATTTTGGTACAAAAGACGCTAAATTTGGGACTCAAAGATCGATTTTTCGCCCATGTGGATAACCTTCCCCCACGTCGCCGGGCATTCGCCTCCCTCTGTAAGAACCCAGAGCACAGGGATTTGCGGTTTTTTTGCAGGGGCGGGACCATACCCGTCCGTGAAGAAGATCATGACGTCTGCATGTATTTTCCTCAAAAACACACGCTCCAAAGGCGGAAAAAACGAGGTGCCACCGCGCCCGGCAAAGTCCGTGATCGGCTTTTTGTATTCCACAGACCCTTTGGATGGTGCAATCACGCCCAACGACCGCGACCTCGTACGTCCGTGACAGGTGTGCAATTTCTTTCGAGATTTCAGCAAGCATCGGATCGCTCATGGATCCGCTGGTATCGACGACCGTGGCGACCTTGGGGCTAATAATTGGAGCGCGTCGCGCGCCAGGCACAAAACCCATCAAATGAGGAAACCGACGGCGCTGCACGGGCGGTGCATTTAAGTAATTTTGTGCCAATCCTAATTTTTATTGTTGAGATCGTGCGAAGAATTGGAGTCCTATTGGGCCTGACGCCGTGCGTAATTGGTCTGAACCGCTTCGATCGTTTTAATTTAAATGATGATAACGATTCCGCCCTTGCGCACAATGGCTTCTTGAACTTGTTTTGCCAACGAGCAGGCGTCATCGCTTTTCCATGGATGGAGATGAAAGTCAATGAGTCGTTTCCGTGGAATTCCGGTAGTTTTGCTGGTTGCAACGCTCTCTGCGCTATGCGGCGAAACGCCCAGCGGCAAAGATTCCGTATCCGCGCCAGAGACGGTGCAGGCGTTTCTCATGTTTTATGGCCAATTGAAGCTGGGTATCGACCCCGCCAGCCTTCCTTCGCCAGAGCCGGCGGCTGCAGCGGAAAAGAACCTCGACTCAACCGGCGGGCACAAGGACGCCGAAGGGAATTACCATTTCCATGCGACGGTATCGACCGCGGATTTTACTTCAGGAAAGACGAAGGAATTCAAGCTGACGTATAAAATCAGCGGCAAACCGCGCACAATCCACTATACGCTTCAGGACGATGCGCATGCGTATAAATTCGAGATCACCGAATCCGATGGGGCGAAGAGAACGGAAACTTATCCGCGCAAAGCCCGCAGAGACACACGTCCCGACGTGGCCCAGACCCTTCCGGACATAAATGACGTCGATCCGAAAGGCGACTTTTCCGCGCCGCCGCCGCTTGAAATGCTGGATATTGTGCGCGGCGGCAGCGTTCCCCGTTCAGACAACCGCCTCCTCAATACGTTCGTCTCCCGGTATTTGGCCGAGCAGCCGAAGAAGGCAATCGCGCCTGCCCAAATACAGGCGGTTTCGCTCGCGACACCGTCCTTGCCACACGTTTCAAGCACTTCGAGTTTGCAAGTTGCATCCAGGTCGTACATCCCGCCGAATGGCAACGGCAATCTCATGGCGGCATCCTTCGCCCCCTTCAAACCCCAGGTGCGATACGATTGGGACAGCGCGACCTTTTACTTGCAATCCGATGGCGCTCCGGATCGAACGCTGATGCCAGCCCCGATGGTGGGCATTTCGTCGTGGCAGCAGCACATTCCACTGCCGATTTCGTATTTTGCAGGCACGACCAACCCGGAGAAAGACGCCGCCTCGCTGGGATACGGCAAGCCCAATGTTTGGACGTTTCCGCTCGTGCCTGCGCCGTCCGCCTCGCCCATCGCGATCACAGCCAGTTCCTTCAACCGCGGAGCCATCGCCATCGCGGCCAACGGAAGCGCCATATTCAATCCTCATAATAACACCGGAGCCCTCTCGTACGAAAAAGGGGAACTCGACGCATACGGAGGTCATTGTGGTGCTGCGGACGACTATCACTACCACATCATCCCGACCCATTTATCTAGCCGTTTTGGTGGAAAACTCGGTGACGACGTGCCGATCGCTTGGTCGCTGGACGGTTATCCTTACTACGGATTTCTCGAACCCGACGGCACCGCGCAGCAGGCACTGGATTCTAGCGGCGGCCATTCGCACGGAATTTACAGCTATCATTACCATGCCGTCGGCACGAAGACGGTGGATGCATCCCATCCTTTTGGCACGCCGCAATCGCCTTACACGCAAACCGCTTTTCATGGAACAGTCGTCTACTACGGCAGCCAAGTGGACGGCCAGCCCGAGGTGGGCTCCATCCGTTCTTCGCCTTCCGGCGGCTTCGCGGACCTGCCTGTAAGCGGCGCGTCCATCGTCGCGTTTAAAAATCCTGTCGCTCTCTCCCTTTCGACGGACGCGAACAGCATTAGCAATCAAAGCGGGGCGATTCACTTGACTGAAAACACCAGCGGCATGCCGTCGCCGGATTCCTATTTGATGCGGGTGAGCATCAATGGGACAACATACGACGAGTGCTGGAAGTTCAATCGTGCCGTCAATCCCCCGACGGTCACGGTCACGTGGCGGCTTGCGAATACCGTTATCACCGTCATCAGCACAAGCGGCGGCACGACGACCATGACCTTGAGCTCCCCCGCGACCGCATCCGGAACCGGATTGACTCTTGCCGCAACGGGGAGCGGAGCGCCCATTACGCTCAGCAACTGCACCACGACATTGAACAGCAATACGGTGACCTGCAACGCGGTCACCGGCGTCAACACGAATTTTGTCGTCACAGGCACCAACATTCAAAATGCAAACACGACGACGACGACGACTTACGTCAGTGTCAACAACCGCATCTTGCCCTATTCCGTGGCCGCCGCCTGGACCGAAGCGAAACTGCCGGATACCAGCCAGACGCTGAATGTCTCCACCGCGCCGCAGTCGCAGGATTCGAACTACACCATTAACGCTCAATCATTTACCGACAACGGCGACGGCACGATCACCGACAACGTTACTGGACTTATGTGGCAGAAAACGGATAACGGCGAATCGACATGGCCGACCGCCGTCACCAATGCCGGTGGCATCACGACCGGCGGCTATACAGACTGGCGGCTGCCGACACCGGTGGAACTCCAAAGCATCCAGAATTATAACAACAACCAGCCCGCGCTGAATACAACGTATTTTTCCTCAGCCAGCGTGACAATCAGCGGCGCGACCACGAACGGAACCACGACCGTGACATGCGCCAGCACGGCCCAGCTTTCGTCGGCGATGAGCGTCACTGGCGCCAATATGCTGGCCAACGTAAAAATCAGTTCCATCACCAACTCGACCACGTTCGTCTTGAACACGGCCGCGACGGGGAGCGGTTCCGGATTGACGCTCACGGCCCAGGGCGGCGATTACTGGTGGAGCAGCGATCCGTACTACGGAAGCACGACGAACGTCTGGTGCGTCAATGGCGGCGGCGGCATGGGACCAAAAGCGTTGACGGAGACACTCAGCGCCGGCGGTCCGTACCGCTACTGCGCGCGTTATGTGCGCGGAGCCAAGCCGACAAATGGCCATAACTACCTCAATAATGGCGACGGAACGATCACGGATACCGACACCGGATTGATGTGGACACAGTTGCCTTTTGCGGCCACGACGTGGACTTCCGCGCTCAGCACGGCGACAAGTCTGACGACGGGCGGTTATTCGGACTGGCGCTTGCCGAACGTCAAGGAAATGGGAACGCTCACGGATTACACGCTGACCGCCGCGACCACCACCGCGAACATTCTGCCGAGCATTGACCGGACCCTGTTCGCCAAGACGCTGACCAATTGCGCGACGACCAGCGGCAGCACGACCGTGACGTGCGCGGATACGACCGGGCTCCTCGTGGGCATGCCGTTGGTGGATTACGTGGACGTTTCCGGGACGTACATATCGAGCACCGCGCGGCCGACGGTTGCCTCTGTTACGAATTCCACAACCTTCGTCATGAGCGCCGCCGCGCTCGCCACCGGTTCGGGGCGTACGCTCAGAGCGCTTGTTCCACCCACGGCATATTGGACGTCCACCATTCAGGCCCCCGGCTCGTCGGGGCAAGCGTGGCTGGTCGAAACCGGAATCAACAATTCGGTTCCGTCTGGCAGCGGTCCGACGCGCAACGCCCAGGGCATCATCAGCTACGAAATCTACGCTTCGACGTACCCGGCCTTTGCCGTCCGAACAACGTCTGTTGCCACGCAGATTGCTGTGGAGCAGCCTTCCGGCACGGCTTTGACCGATGGTGTCAGCAATGTGAATTTCGGCACGGTCAATGTCGGCAGCACGGCGACGAAAACATTCGTTATTCGCAACAACGGCAGCACGTCTCTTCAAATCACGGGCGTCACGATCGACGGCACGAACGCCGCGAACTACAGTGTCACGACGTCTCCGGCGTCGAGCATCGCTGCGGGCGGCAACACGACGATGGTTGTGCAATTCAACGCGACATCCGCCGGCAGCAAACTGGCGGCACTTCATATCGCCAGCAGCGACACGTCCGTCGGCGCGGCTTTCGATGTGACGTTAAGCGGCGTGGGATACGTGCCGCCACCGACGATCACGTCCGTCACCGCAACCCCGGCGGCTCCGACCAGCACAGATTCGCCGTACATCACCGCGCAGATCACGCCCGGAAACGGTGCGACGATTTCACAGGCGCTTTTGACATACAGCACCGGTGCGCAAGTGACGGCTCCGGCGTTTCAGGAGGTTTTTGCGAACGCTTCGACCGTCAGCGGACTTTCGGGCAGCATGAATTCCTGGACCACCACGGGCTTCCGTGCGGTCGGCGACGTGAGATTAACGGGCGGATCGAACAACCACACGGCGGCCATTGTACTTTCGAATTGCACGACCAACGGAACAACGACGGTGACATGCAGCAGCACCACCGGATTGATTCCCGGGATGAGCATCAGCGGCACGAACATCGCCGCTTCGACCACGATCGCGTCGGTGACGAACTCGACGACATTTGTGCTCGGCACCGCGGCCACGGGCAGCGGCACCGGCTTGTCGCTCACTGCGGCGGGCGTGACGCTCACCGGATGCACGACGACTTCAGCAAGCACGACGGTGACATGTTTGAGCACGACGGGGCTGGCCGTTGGCATGGGTGTCACGGGTGTGGCCACAAACCCGCCGAATCCCACCATCGCGACGATCACGCCGCCCACGACATTTACGCTCAATAACGCTGTCACCTCGGGCGCCACGGGCGTGACACTCACGGCGACCGGCTGCGGGCTGGCGTTCTCCAACGGCACGACAAACTATACCGACACGATGGCAGCGACCACCAATGCAATCAACGCCGGCACGGCTACGGCGGGGTACGTTGAATTCTATGTTCAAAGCGCGAACCTCGTTTCCAACAACGGCTGGACGTTTCAGATTTCGCCCGATGGCGGGACGTCCTGGAACACGCGCTTGAGCGAAAGTTTTTTGGCCAGCGGTTCGGTGAACTGCACGTTAAACAACGCCAACGACCAAGTGAACGGCAGCACGACGATCCTCTGCACCAATACCTCGGGTCTGACCGTCGGGTACTTCGTTCAAGGTTCGCCAATCACGATTGCCGGCTGCACGACCAGCTCCACCACCAACCCCACGGTCGTCTTGACCGCGAACACCGGCAGTCTCGCGATCGGCATGTTCGTCAGCGGCGCGGGCAACGCCGGCATTCCTCCCAACGCGCGCATCACGGCGATCAGTCCCGGCGTGAGTTTCACGATGAGCGCCGGCGCCACCGTGACGGCCTCCAACGTGTCTCTGCTGGCGAATTATCTCAACGCGAACACCACGATTTCGTCGATCACTCCGAACGTGTCGTTTGTCGTCAACAACGCGGCTTTCTACTCCGGTAGCGGCGTGACGCTCTCGTCGGTCAACCACGGCTTCACGAAGATGCATTACGATCTCGTCACCGCGGACATGACCGCGAACATGCTGATGCGCTTCCAATTCAGCGGTTACAACGGTGTAGCGCCCAATCGTCCACCAACCGTGAACATCGACGACATCACCGTCATCCTGACCACCGGAGCCGCGCCGGTGACGGTCACGATGTACGACGATGGCCTGCACGGCGACGGTGTGACTGGCGACGGCGTTTACGGCGCTCAAATCCCCGCGCAAGCCGTAGGGACGATCGTAACCTATTCGATCGCGGCAACCGATTCGAATGCTTCGACGACCAATTTGTCGCCTGCGGGGAATTACACTGTCGTTGCTGCGGGCACACCCACGGCTAACGCGCAGTCGGTCAATGTCGCGTTTAACACCGCCACATCCGTGACGCTGACCGGCAGCGATCCAAATGTACCAGCGCAGACGCTGACTTATTCGGTCACTGCAAGTCCTTCACATGGAACATTGAGCGGCACTGCGCCAAATCTGACGTACACGCCGACAACCGGCTACAGTGGCACGGACAGTTTTCAGTTCACGGCCAAGAACACGGCCAATGCCACCAGCAGCGCGGCGACCGTCTCGCTGACCGTCGCCGCCGCGCTGAATTATATTTGGACGGGCGGCACGGGAACATGGTCCGTTGGCACCGTCGGATGGGACAAGGGCGCGTGGGTCGATAACAACAATGCGGTCATCGGGCAGGGCACGGACAGCGCCGGGACCATCAGCGTCAGCGGCACCGTCAATCCGAACAGCATCACCTTCAACGCGCCGCTCTCCGGCACCTACACGCTGGCGGTCAACGGCACGGTCACCGCCGGCGGACCGATCACGGCCGGCGCGGGCGTGATCCTGCGCGGCACGGGCGGCGTGATCAACCGATCGGTGCAGACGGCAGGGACCACATCGGTCATCTGGCCAGGATCAGCGACGCTCGGCGTCGGAGTGACCAGCGGCGAAACGCTGACGCTCTCCGGCCTCGATCTCCGCAGCGGCGGGAAACTGAAAATCGCCGCCAACAGCACCAACGCGCAGCAACTGATCCTGAGCGCCGGAGCCGCCTGCAACCTGACCGGCAGCACGCTCTCCGTCGGTGTCACGGCGGGCAGCTACAGCAAAACGTACACAATCGTCGACGCCACCGCCGCTGGAAACGTGATCACTGCGACCGTCGAACCGACGAAGTTGTTGCAGCCCGGCGTGACGGTTCAATACATCAACGCGAGCAACAGTTCATCGACAACGCTCGTCGGCCATCCCTCGAACCGCATTCAAATCACGCTGGGAGCCGTCACGCCGATCACGATCGCGTCGTTCGCCGCGACGCAAGAAGGCGCGGGCGTGCAGTTGGCCTGGCACTGCGTTTCGGAATACCAGAACGTCGGCTTCAACGTCTATCGCCGCGAAATACAGGAGTCAAGAGTCAGGGGGCAGGAGTCAGACTGGATGCGCGTCAACCCGGCGCTGATCGCCGGACGCTTGACGACGCCCGACGCGAAGACCTATCGCCTGTACGACTGGGCGCCGTCCGGCATGTACGAATACAAACTGGAGAGCATCGACCTCCACGGTGCGACGCAGACCTACCGTGATTTCGCCGGGCCGGTCACGCTCGATGCGCTGGCCGAACCGCCGGTCGCGCTGTCGGATGACGGCATGGAAGCGGCGATGTCGAGTGCCGTCGATGAAAGCAAACGCGCGCTCGGATGCGCCTTGCAGGCGCGTTTCGCGGCGCTGCCCGACACCGTAATTAACGGAACAGTGCGCGCGGTAGGCTTGAACGATCCCGGCCCAGATGGCATCGTGAAAGCGGCGTCGCGCGCGGCGGATGAATTGCCTATGCCGCCCGCGATGAATCCCGTCGCCAGTGTGCGCTGGTTCACCGGCGGCAGCATCAACGCGTCATCAAGTTTCACAGCGGCGAAAGTTCAATACAGCCAGGCGGGCGTGCTCCTGATTCCGCAGAACGTGATGCCGGTGGGATTCGACATCGCTCACGTGGCCATCCAACGCGAAGGGCGCAGCCTTACAGCGCTGGTTCGGACACCGGCGGGATTGCTGGTGTACGGAGCGGGATACTCCGACGACTACACCGACAAAGACGCGCTGTTCCTCCGAACGATTCCCGGCGCGACGGCGGCAGGCGCCGTCACGCAAGCCAGCGGCTTGTTCGAGAGCGCGCAACCGGCAGCGACCACCTCGCCGGCAACCGTGGCCGCAGCGTACCACGACGTCTACTTTGATTACGACTACCGGCCCTTCAATTTCGAGCCGTGGTTCTCGTCAAAATATCTGACGAGCGGGACCGATCAGGCATTTAACCTGGACGCACCCAACGCGAACGGCGGTGGCGCGACGCTGACCGTCAATTTGTGGAGCCTCGCGCCGGGCGACGGCAACGCGGTCGGTCACGCGCTCCAAATCTCGGTCAACAACCTGCCTGTCGGTCAAACGCAGTGGAGCAGCAGCGGCGGTATGATTCAACTATCGTTTCAAATCCCGGCGGGCCTGTTGAACGCCGGAACGAACGCGATCGACCTCATCACGCCGCAGTCCACGGACGGCTCAAACCCGGTGTCGTTCCTGCATTCGATGACTCTGAGCTACACGCGCACGTTGAAAGGATCGCTGCCGACCGCAATCAATACGACGACCGCGACGCCAACACTCTACGAAATCGCGCAGCTTGCGGGCGCGAATGTCTGGGTGGTCGATGCGCGCTTCCCGGACCGCGCGGCGCTGGTGCCGTACAAATCGCAGTTGCAAGCCGATGGCACGTTCAAGATCCGATTCAATGCGTCGGGCGGCGGCACCGGGCAATTCATCGTGGTTCCAATGGGCCAGGAGAATCGTCCAATTTCAGTCGCAAGAGCATCGGTCAAGCCGATCAAAGGCACACCATACCTTGCGGTGGGTCCGAGCCAATTCAGCGCCGGCGTGCAACCCCTGTTGATGCTGCGATCGAAGGAGGGGTTACGCGGCGCATTCGTCGATCAAGCGCAGCTCTTCGATTACTACAACTACGGTCGATACGGTCCGGCGGCGATTCAAAAAGCGGTGCGTTCGACGCGGCCGCAGTACCTTCTGTTGCTGGGACGAACGACGTACGATTACCACAACTATTCCGGAGCCAACGTCGATCCACTCTGTCCGGCGTTCCTGGTCTCGACGACATTCTGGGCGCAGACGACCAGCGATTCGATGTTCGGCGATTTGGGGCGCGGCTATCCGGAAGTCGCGGTGGGACGCTTGCCGGTCAATAACACGAGTGACTTGAGCGTGGCAGTGCAGCACGTCTTAAGCTATGGCGGAGCGCCGCTATCCGGTATTCGTGTCAACGCGACGACCGACCAGACCGATCCAGCGGTGGCGGACTTCCCCGCGCAGGCGGCTGAGTTAAGCAGGTCTTTCCCGGATATGACGTGGCAAGCGAATTACCTGGGCGTGACGTACCAGACACCGCCGGAAGTCACCGGCGCATTGACCGTCGCGGCCAACGGCGGCGCCGATTGGTTGCTGTACATCGGGCATGGCAACGCGGGACATTGGGGCGCTGCCAAACGCCAAATCCTCGGGTTGGACGATATTCCGAATTGGACCGGCAACGGGGTCCTGCTGCAATCGACCTGCACGGCGAATTGGATGGCCAAGGACGAGCAAAATTACCGCAGCATAGCAATCCAGGCGCTGACGCAACCGCAGGGCGGGATCAGCGCGAGCATTGGGACATCGACGTATATGAATTCGGATTATGCGGTCGAATTCATGCATCAACTGATGAAAAACGCCAATGTGGGCGGCATGCGCTGGGGCAACGCGCTGATGAAGACGCAGCAATGGGCGGCACTGCAAGGCGCGAGTTTCTACACGGACTTAAGCCAGACGGAACAACTCTTCGGCGATCCAGCGATGCCAGTATTTATGAATGGCACCCGCGTTGGCCAAACAGGAAGCCCAGCCGCGCCGTCAGTTGGCACGAAACAAACGGCAAACTCCTCGGCTATTCTTCCAGGACAATTCGAGTCAGCCTCGCAAAGCATTGTCGTTTAAAATGCGGATTTCGTTATGAACGCGAAGTTGATTCGGTCCAAAGAAGTTGTCTGGGCAGAATTGGACGGTCAAGCCTTACTGGTGCATGCGTGGACGGGTGCGCGCTGGACGCTGAACGTAAGCGGCTTAAACATCTGGAAGCAATGCGACGGTGAAAGCAGCATCGCGGACATTGTAGGTTACATACAGCATTTCAAACTCGATGCCAAGGGCAACGGCGCGACAGGGACGGATAAGTGGAAAATGAGTCTGAAAATCGTGAAGGGCGTGGCCGTGGCGCAAAATGCGAAATTCACGCTGGCGCTAAACAAGATACCGACTAGCGTTCAGAGTAATTCGCCTTTGATTTTCGTCATGGATGGGGCGGTTTATTCGAAATAGGCGGTTTCTGGATTATGAAGTTGCTTTAACTTGTCGTTGCTGTGGTCACAGCAGCCTCGGGATGGTACTGTCCTCGTATTTCTGATTCCTGCGCGCGGATTTCCTTCCAACAGGCGGACTGGATTGCTGACGCCCATCTGTGGCTGGTTCCGAACCACCGAATCGTCAAACGGCTGCAGTGTTCTTCCACATCGATTGGATACATCCTGGTTATGCCATGATTTCCTGAATGACGTTGCCGAAATCGCGCTCAGGCGCTTGTAACCCGGCACTTCGAGACTCCTCGGATTTAGGCCCAGCAAGTGCAAAATCGTCGCGTGGACGTCGGTGACGTAGTGCAGATGTTCGACAGCGTGAAAACCGAGCTCGTCCGTGGCACCGTGAATGGTGCCGCCTTTGATACCGCCACCGGCCATCCACACGCTGAATCCGTAGGGATGGTGGTCGCGTCCGTCGCTGCCCTGCGATCCTGGCGTGCGGCCGAATTCGGTGGCGAAAGCGCGTTCGGCTCTAACCATAACACTCCGTCTCGCGTCATGAAAATCCGATGCTCCCCAAAACAGTGTGCCTATACCTGCTTTGAGACATTCCAACTCATTGAACAGTAACGCGTTAATCTATAAGTGCGTTTTCGGCACGTTTGCGTCCGCAAACGTGACGGAAGCGCACTTGTCGAGTAAATAAGTGCGTTGGACGCGACTTTCAAAGTCCTCTGGAATAATGATCTCACGATACGTTTCGAAGACCTTGGGGAATACCATTTAATGGTGCGTTAAAATATTCGTAATGAATCTTCGATCCGCTGTTTCCGCGCGGGGATGGTTTACGTCGAGAATTGCTGCCGAGACCGACGGACTGAAATCTGAATGGGCTTGGATTTGTTGAGTTTATTGCAAGCACCTATCGGGCTCACTTCTTTTCATTGTTTTCGAGGACCAGCACCCAGTCCTGCGGCGAAGGCAGCCGTGATGGGTATTCGCCCGTGGGAGCGCTGACGGCACCCTGTTCAAAGCGCCTTCCAGTAGCCGGGTCGAAGAAGAAGGCCGAATAGCGGACGTCGGGTTCGAGTCCTTTGACAATCGTTCCTTTCCATTGGTAGATGCCCCGTTTGGGCTGGTAGATGAACCGGACTTTTCCCGGTATGCCGGCGGCGAAGCAATCCTTATCGGCCCACTCCGGATGCACCTCAAAGCGCGACCACGGATACTGCTCCAGCAGTTTTTTGCCAATCCCGAGCTGGGTCGATCCCGGGTAGCCCATGCCTTCCTTCCACGTCGTCCAGTCGTAAACCGGATCGATGCCCGGG
>JBAXUS010000172.1:0-13528 GCA_037129555.1 Planctomycetota bacterium | reverse complement strand
GGGTGATTGAGGGGATTCGAACCCCCGACCTTCTGAGTCACAGTCAGACGCTCTAACCAGCTGAGCTACAACCACCGTAAGACGTAGAAACTTCGTTTTAATTGGATTTTGATGCGCGTGATGTGCTCAAAAAACGTTATCGAAATACTCTACTTTAACGGCGCTTGGATTGCAAGTGGAATTCTGAGAACGTGCGGATTTGGATTCAGTGGCTTTTTTTTAGAAAGTATGGTGGACATAGGGCGCGCGCGATTTATTGTATAAGACTTCAAACGCGCGCTTGCAAGATGGAGGATTGTGCATGTGCGCGTGGGCTTCGTGGAGGTCGCGTACGCATTCGATGGGAACTGAAAACGATAACAGAACGCTCTCCGATCTGGCGCAACGCGGCAAAGATAAACCGACCGCCGCCGCCGCTAGAAATTACGTCGCCGTTGCGCGCGGAAAAGATTTGGTCGTGATCCGCTTGATCGGTCGCGGCACCATGCTGAACGCTCCCGCGTTGCAGGACTTTTCCGACGAGCAGCGCAAAGCCGGATTCCTCCATTTTCTCTTTGATTTCGAACGCTGCACCGGGCTCGATAGCACGTTCATGGGCGTCATGGTCGGCATGTATTCGGCCTCTTCCGATTCAACTGAATCGATGCCCGTTCCCGTCCCAGCATTCGTCGATGCGGACTTGCCGCGCGGAATGGCGTCGCCGGATGAGACGGATGAATTGGAGCCGATGTCGCCGGAAGAGGCGCTGGCTTCACTCGCGCAAGCCGGCATCGGTTCGCCTGTGAAAAAAGAAGCGCCTGCGAGTACGGTCAGCGCCGTCAACGCGTCGAGCGAGGTCCGATCCCTGTTGGCGATGCTGGGTGTCGATAAATTTGTGAAGCTGCGCGGCAGTTGCGATCTCAGCAAACTTGAAACCACCATCCTCCCTGAAAAAGCCATCTCGCCCCTCGAACGCCAGCAGTTGATTTACAAAGCTCACGAGCAACTGATCGAAATCGATGAACGCAACGAAGCCCAGTTCGGAGAATTACTGCGGTCGTTGTCCGAGGAATTGAAGAACGGGTAACACCGAAAACGGCGAACGGCGAACAGCTTTTGTAACATCGAATCTCGCGAATCTTCATGAATGGGTTTGGGTGGAAAGGAATGAGGGCACGATGGCCGAAGTACGCAATCCAGGCACGTGGCGGGCGCTCTTTCGCTTTGAGTTGTCGAAGATGGCGGGGCGGCGGATTACGTGGGTGCCGTTTTTTACGATTGCGATTATTGCCGCATTGACCACTCTCACGTTCCATTACGCCGAATTTAAAATTCAATTAAAAGTGCTCTCGGCTTTCAAGCTCGATTTCAAAAACAAAAACGAATTCGCCAATGGATATTTCATGGCGGTGGCTGCGTTCAATCCGTTGTTTCAATTGCTCATTCCAATTTTCATTGCCGTTGCGTCAGGCCTCATGGTTGCAGGCGAGGCGGAGCAGGGGACATTGCGCGCATGTTTGATCCGCCCGGTATCGAGGTCGCGGTTGTTGTTTTCAAAATTCACCGTTTTGTGGGCATATACCATGCTCCTTACTCTCTTCACCGTCTTCGCATTTACGGGATTGGGAGTTATAAATTTTGGGTCGGGTACGCTCTATACGATGAATGCGTTCTATAACAATGGTCTTGAAGGCATTTCTGTGATTCCTTCCGACGAATTGCCCGGACGAATTCTGCTTGCCAGTGTGTTGGCTGCGTACGGGTTGACCGTGTTATCAGCGCTGGCCTTGTTGATTTCGTCGCTCGTCGAAAGTGCTGCCATGGCGTATGTGATCACGCTCGCAGTCTATTTTGCTTTCTACGCGTTGCGTTTGTTTCCGTTCTTGGAGTTCCTGCATCCATACCTCTTCGTCACCCACATGCTGCGCTGGCAACAGTGTTTTTACAGCGACGTGAAATACGGCGACATCTCCGTGTCGCTGATTCACATGTCTGGGTACATTGTGGCGTTTTTGAGCACGGCGGTGCTGCTCTTCAAAGAGCGCGATATCAAGAGCTAACGTGTTGCGCTCTACGCCGGTTCAATCGTAAAAGTCAGCGGGTACTTGGCTGTGCGTGCGAGCGACTGCGCTTGATCGACGCGGAATTCGGCTTCTTCGAGACCCATCACGTCCACCAGAGCGACTTGATTCGAGTGCGCTTCGTACATGATTTCGTATGCTTCCGGAACTTCCTTTTTAAAGAATCGCGTCAGGACGTGAACGACAAATGCCATCGGAGTCACATCGTCATTGTGAATCAACACGCGGTAACGCGGAGCCAGGCGCGTGGTCGTTTGCGCGGCGGGTTTGACGCCGGGCGGAACGGTAGCGGCGGCGTGAGGTGCGGATGAGAACGGGAAATCCATGCGGGAAGATTAAACGAATGGGGACGAGATTGCAGCAGAAAAATGGTGCTTTACATCATCCGCTGCCGCTTATTCAAATACGCCATCAACGCCACGCTCAGCGATTGGTCGGTGCTGAGGGGCACGAAATCGATGTCGTTTTGCTGGCAAAAACGTTTGATCGATGACGTGTGTTTTTCGAACGCTTCCATGTACGCCTTGGCGATGTAGCTGCCTTGCGCGATCATGACGCGCTGGTCTTCGGCGTCCACGAATTCGATGTTGTCGCGGTATGGAAACGTGCGCTCTTCCGGGGCGAGCAAATGGAAGACGATGACTTCGTTTTTTCGGATGCGGAACGTCTTCAAGCTCGCGATGATTTTTTCAGTGTCGTCGAGCAGATCGCTGATGAGCACAATCAAGCCGCGCTTGGGAAAGCGTTCGGCGAGGCGTGCGAGGCCTTTTTCCGTGTCGGTGCCTTTCGACGGTTTGGCTTTGCCCAATTCGCTGTAGAGCAGATGCAGATGCGGCGTGGTGGCTGCGGCGGGGATGACGTGAGCGGCCGCGTCGCGGAAGATCGCCAACCCTGCGCCGTCGCCTTGATGGATCATCAGATACGCGAGCGCCGCCGCGAGGCTGCGACCGTAAACCCATTTCTGAATACCCTGGGACGTGCCTTCAGGCAGCGCACCTTCTCCGCCGAAACTCATCGAGGCCGACGCGTCGAGCAGCACGTGGCAGCGCGTGTTTGTGTTCTCTTCGAACTGCTTGATGTAAATGCGGTCGGTGCGCGCGGCGACTTTCCAATCGATGAATTTGAAACTGTCGCCCTTGGCGTATTTTCGATACGAACTGAATTCCGACGAGAAGCCGTGATAGGGGCTTTTGTGCAGGCCGATCAAGAAACCTTGGACGATGAAGCGCGCGACGAGTTCGATGTTCGCGACGCGAGCGATGACGCGCGGATCGAGGAAACGGGTGTCGCCGTCAGTCTTGCTCTTCGGTTCAGGGGCTTCGACCATGTGGGGCACTCCGTTTCGTCATCACTCAATCAACTGCGCGCGTAACGTTGAATACAATGACAAATCACAAATGACAAATACCAAATGACAAATAATCCGTTACGACTCACACACTTTTCCCGCCAATCCCATCCTTGCTTTCATGTCGTCATCGGAAACATCTTCGATATGTGTCGCGAGCCACCACGTATTGCCGCACAGGTCTTTCACGCCGCCCATCCGGTCGCCGTAAAACTGATTCGACGGCGGCATCACGGATTCGGCTCCTGCTTTAATCGCGTTCGCATAAACCGCGTCCACGTCGTCGAGGTACAGATACAGTGACGCGGGCGCGGCGGGGAAGGGACCGGTGGGTTCGGCCATCATAATAAACGAGTCGTTGATTTTGAGTTGCGCGTGCATGACGGTGCCATCCGGGCGGGCATGGCGCAAACACTCGACGGCTCCGAACGCGTTTTTTAGAAAATCGATCAAGCTGGCGACGCCGTTGGCCATCAAATACGGTGTGATGCAGTGGAAGCCTTCGGGAACGGATTTGACGCTCAAGGGTGTGCCTCCGAGATCGGAATTGTAAAACACGTGCCACGTCAATTTATGCGGCTAACTGCCGGTGGCGAGGCGGTCGGCGAGGCGTTTGTCGAGGTCCGGGATCGCGTTGATTTTTTTCATCGTCGTGGCGATGTCGTACGCGACGCGTCGATACCGGACGGTTTTGCCATCGAAAATGACGTAGCACGAATCTTTGTTTTTGTCGCGCGGCTGGCCGACAGCGCCGATGTTGATGATCGTTTTGAGGCCCTGCGGAATGGCGTAGGTCATATCGGGGAGCAGGGCGGGTTTGATCCAGTGAAAATCGTGAGTGGCTATGCCGGGGCGGTGCGAATGGCCGACGAAGCAGATGGAGTCGAAATGCTCGAACATTTCAGCCGCCTTTTCCGACGGGCCGAAACCGTTGTCTTTGAAATCGTCTTCGAGGACATATTCCATCAACGGATCACGCGGCGAGGCGTGAACATAGACGACGTTATTTTCACGACGGAGCGACGGCTGATTTTGGAGCCAGAGCCAGCGCGAGAGTTTCCCCGGCAGTGAAAAGATACTGGGCTTCATGATACGACGCTGCCATGCGACAGCTTTGGCAGCGCTTTCGTTAAATCCCAGAGCGTGAGTCATGAAGAGTGCGGCATCGTGGTTGCCGCAGAGTGACCAGCGGCAGGTTTTTCGCACGATATTGACGCATTCGACGGGATTGGGGCCGTAGCCGACGATGTCACCGAGACACACGATCTCGTCCACTCGCTGCGTCTCGATGTCGGCCAAGACCGCTCGCAGAGCTTCGAGATTGCCGTGAATGTCGCTGATTACAGCGCGGAGTGCCATAGGAAACCGTCACATGGGACCTGTGTAGCACCCGATGAACTGGGGCATCACAGGCAACACGGGCAGACAGGTGCCCGCGTTGTTCACTGAACCGAAAAACCGACGGCAAGGGTGCGCGCCGGTGGTGTGGCTCCACGTCCTTCGTACCGGACTACTCTGTCGGCTTGATGAACTTGACCTTGCGGCGACCGCCTGAGTGCGTGATGACTTTCTTGAAGCCTTCGGCAACCTTGCGTTTCGCTCGTTTTTTGCGCTTGATTCGAATTTCCATCCGGCGTTTTCGTTTGTCTGCCAAAGCTCTCTCCCTCGCGCCGGCACACCGGCGAACAGCATTCGTATTCCCACGTCTCGCGCCGGCCTGTGGCTGACAGCCCCAGACTCCCCCGGCAATTGAAGCGAACATTCTAATCAAACTACCGTGCTTGCAAGCGAAATCTTGAAATACTTTCAAGATTCCTTTAACGCGTGACTCGGGCGGACCTATTTCGAATCGATCTTTCGCTTCACAATTCTTTCAGCGCCGGAATTCATCAGGTCTTCAATCGATATCGCGTGATCGCGAGCCTGGTGCGATTTGTCATGGTAAAGATGGCATTCGTTGCAGTCTGTACGGGCACCGTTTGGCTTGTGGCATTCCTGGCATTTTTGGATGCCAGGAAGAAGTACGGCGGACGTTTTTTCACTCGAGCGCGCCTCAGTGTGGCACGATTCACAATTGACGACGCGGTGCGTTTCGTGATTAAAGACCGCCTGATTCAGCCAGCGGACAGGGGCGCGGACACTCGCAATAACGGGATATTCAGCACCGGCGTTTGCGGGCTTGGGCGAGGGTTCGTGACAGAACAAACACGCTCCACGGTCGCCGCTTTTTGTCGCGTCTTCTTTGGAGACAAACAGCTTTTGAGTCAATTCGTCGCGCTTTTTGATCGCTACTTCGGACAGTTTTGCGGGACTGTCATCGACAAACGCGCTGATGCGTCCGCTCACTTTTTCGTCGAGACTTTCATTCAATTCTTTCTTGTTGCGCTTCGAAAGTGTGCCGTAGTCGTTGATGACGGTTGGGGTGAGGATGTTGTCGGTGAGCAGTGAGCACTCGTCGGGCTTGAAGGTGGCTGCGACATACATGACCATATCGGGGGTGGAGTCGCGGAGGACGCGGATTAATTCTGCGTCAATTTTCGATTTGTCTTTGCTGCTCAGAATAGGAGCAGCGGCTTTCTTTGAAAGCTCTGTGCGCAGGCGTTGGATGAGCGGCGTGGCAGGACTTTTTTCCTGGGCGATTTTTTTGATCGCCTGGGATTGTTGCAGCATGGATTCAAGGCGTTCGTTGGAGAGTGCGCGGCGTACAGTTGTCGCGGTGCTGTGCGGTGGGATGAGGGTGATGGCCTCATCTAATTTGAGTGCGGGTAATGTATGGGCGTGGCACGTGGTGGCGCAATTACGCTCGTAATTCACGGGGATCATGTAACGCGTTTCGCCGCGCGCAGGCGTGTTGGTGAGGCGTTCGTAAATGAGCTCGACGACGGTCTCGGCGCAGTCTGATTTGAGTGCTGCTGCGTTGTCTTTGTCGATGGCGTGATGACTCAGTGGCGGACGATCGAGCGCGGCTCCGGTAAGTTTGCGGAGGTCCGTTGGCGTGAGTTTGAGACGCGTCACGCTGGAGGCTGCGGCGCTGGCTTTGATGCCGTCGTAGAATTCGTCAGTCTTGCCGTCGAGAATTGTTTTTTCGAACGCGATGAGACGCGTAGTTTCTGCGGGAAGCGGTTCAAGATTGGTCACAGTGGCGCTGTGGCAATCGACACATTCCATCTGCCGCGCGCCGAGCGGCGAAGACGAATCGTAGACCATTTTCATGTGAATTTTGTGGTTGAAGCGGAGTTGTGTCGGGTCGTTACCGCCGGGTTTGGTGGGGTTGGGCTTGAGGATGCGCCAGTCGTCATGGCCACCGCCTGGGGAGAAACCGGTGATCGACTTCGTGACGACGGGCTGCGCGCTGCCCTGGACTTTGAGATCAGCGTGGCATTGGGTGCAGTGGTTGTCGCTCATTTTGACGAGGCTCTTGTCGCCTTTGTGCTCGGTGTGGCAACTGGCGCAGCGCGGCTCTTCGATCTGTTTTCCGGCCGTGCTGACAGCGGTGCCTTTGAGCAGCTTTTCGCCGCCAGGGCAGACCTGATTTGCGTTGTGAACGGGGCCGTCGTGGCAGACGCGGCATTTTGAATTCGTGACGATCCCGAACGAGCCGAGATGGCTTTCGTGGCAATCGCCGCAGCGGTGGTTAAAGAAACTGTGCTGGGCCGAAACGACACCGGGTTCATAGAGTGTGCGACCGGTATTGCTGAAGGGATTGAACGTCATGAGCAACACCGCAGTGAAGCCGATCGCGGGCAGAATGCGCGTGAGAAAAAACATCCAGCGGCGTGAGGAGTGAATTTTGGACGGGTAGTTTGGATCGATGCGTTGAGCGCGGTATTTTTGCTGTTTGACGAGAAGGTTTTCGTTGCGGTCGCTCATGAAAGCCTCCTGAAATGGATTCGGGTTTCGCGTTCCGGGATTCGTGTTGAAATCCCGGCGCGCGAAACCCGAATGTGGGTTGCAAATAGGTTACTACTTCTTGGCTTCGGGCGTAGCGTCTTTCTTTGTTTCCGGCGTGGCGGCTGGTTTGGCTTCAGCCTTGGTTGCACCGGGAGCGGCTTTGACGTCATGATTGCTACTGTTGCTTTCGGACATCAAATACTCGATCGTCACAGCACGGTCTTGCTTGCTGTGGGTCTTGTCATGGTAAATGTGGCATTCGATGCAATCGCTGCGCGCATTGCCAGGTTTATGGCAAATCTGGCATTGCTGCATTGACGGCAGAAGTACTTGCGACGTCTTCTCGCTTGTTCGAGCCGTGGCGTGACACTCTTCGCATTTAACTACTCCATGCGTTTCGTGATTGAAGACTGCGTGGTTCAACCAGCGGATTGGGACATTGGTATCTGCGACGACATCATCGTTCTGTGGCTTGTCCGCTTTCTTCGTGGTCGGTTCGTGGCAGAAAAGACAGGCACCGCGTTCGTTATTGTTGCGAACCGTTTTGGCATCGCCGAATATTTTGCCTAAACCTTCTTTCAATTTATCGTCCAACGCCGTGTCAATCGCGGCAGCGGAGATGGGTTTGTCATCAACGAATTTCGGAATCAAACTGCGGATGGCGTCGGCCAATTCGTCGTTGAACTTTTCCTTCTTCTTACCCTTGAGTTTTTCGGATCCTTTCAGGGCGTCGGCGTCGATGCCGTCAATGGCTTTGGCCATTTCTTCTTCGGAGCCGTAGGACGCCTTCATAAGTTCGAACATCTTTTCATAGTCACCGACTGCGGCGGTGATCAGCAGTTCGTCGGCTTCCTTTTTCGTCGCAGGCAACGGCTTGCCAGAGGCCTTGAGGAGATCGGCACGGTACTTGGAGAGCAACTTCATTTTGGCTTTGTCAGCGTCAGTCATGCTGGCTCCGCCGAGAGACGACTTGACAATTTCGGGGTATAACGCGCTCTTCAAGAAATCGCGAGCCTCGCCGGCGGGACCGTGCGGAATTATTATGCCAGCGGCTTTAATTTCGTGTTTGTGGCACTCGGACGCGCAGTTCTTTTCGTACGTGACAGGGATCATGTAACGATTTTGGCCGGATGCGGCCAAACTGCCGAACAGATCGCGAATCGTGGCAATGGCAGCGTTTTCGACAGTGAGTTTCAGTTGAGCCGGGTTGGCAGCCAGCTTCTGACGGGTCCGATCGAACGTGTCGCGGCTGAGCGTTTCGACGAGGATACGGCGGACGTCAATGTCGTCGAGTTTATACTTCACAACTCCGGTGGCCTCAGCGCGGACTTTGATGTTCGAGTAGAACGTCTTGCCTTCATCGGGCGTGAGTAATTTTTCAAATTCGTCGAGACGCTCTGAATCTGGCTTCATCGCTTCGAGATTATTTTCAGATGTGCGATGACAATCGACACACTCCATTTTGCGCGCGCCGAATTTGGAGAACGAATCGTAGGAGACGGTCATGTGCTTGGCGTGATTGAAGCGAAGCTGTGTGGGATCGTTGCCTTCGGGCGACTTGGCATCGGGACGCATCACGCGCCAGTTTTCGTGGCCGTCCATGAAGCTGCGGATATTGCCGTAAGGTGCAGGCTTGCCATTGAGCGTCTTCAGGTCGGCGTGACATTGCGTACAGTGATTGTCGGACATGGCAACGAGCTGTTGGTTGCCTTTGTGTTCGGTGTGGCACGACGCGCAGCGCGGTTCCTGAAGTTCGACTTTTCTCGTGCCGGTCAGCTTGCCGAAACCGCTGGGGCTGAAAGTTTCGTTACGGATGAGTTTTTCACCGCCCGGGCAGACCTGATTCGGATTGTGGATCGAACCGTCGTGGCATTTTGAACACTTGGCGTTGGTGACTTCACCGAGTTTGCCACCTTTGCTTTCGTGGCAATCATCGCAGCGGTGGCTGAACCAGATGTGGCGGCTGGAGACCGGGCCGGGTTCGTAGATGTGGCGTTCGTTTTTCACGAACGTCAGGACGACCAGCGCTCCAATGGCTGCGATAGGCAACACGAAGGTCAGGATGCGCATCCACGTTCGCCATGCGTGTGGCTTCTTGTGGTAGTCGTGATCAATGCGCTGAGCGCGGTATTTCTGCTGCTTGACGAGGAGTACTTCGTTGGGGTCGCTCATGTAAGCCTCAGTTTCGATTCCACGGTTCCGAGCCACTGACTTTCAATTGCATGACACACACGTCCTGCGGGTCCATCGCTGTGTTTTACTTAAAGAATTTCGTCGCACCGGAATAGTCGAACGTCGCGATAAAGACATGGAACGCTGACAACGCCAGCAAAAGATAGGACAACGGAATGTGAAAGTATTCCCAGAAATGGAGGATGCGGTGCAAGCGGACCTGCACCTGCAATTGGCGGCGTTCGTCGCACAGGGATTGAAGTTCTTCAAGCGCCACGTGGAGCTTCTGAGGAAGCAGGGTCTTGATGTGGTTGAATACGGCGGTGGCCTTGCGCAGTTCGGCGAGCTTGGCGTCTTTTTGGAAGACGGGATCCAGGAACGGTTCGACCTGCTCGTTGAAGAATGTCATCAACGGCTGAGCGGCTTTAAAATCTTCAGGAGAGGTGCCGATAATGGGCGTGTACTTGTCTTTGAAATCGGCGTCTTTCTTAAGCTTTTCGGCCTTCTTGCGTTCGACATCGTCTTGTTGGGTAGCGGTCAAATTGCCGGTGACTTTGCCAGCGCAGCACGACGTAATGATGGCGGCGTCGATTTTGAGTTTACCGATGACTTCGGGAATCTGTTCGTACGTCGATTCGTTCTTGACGGCTTGGAGCATGATTTTGGGGATGTACTGTTGCAAAATGACGCCGAGGATGCCGGTGAGTTCAACGACGATAAAGAGCAGCATCAACCAGAGTGTGAGCTTGTGTCCCATGTGGAACGCGGAGTGGCAGACGATCAGGGGGAAGGCGAGGAGGCCGAGCCAAATGTGGGCGTTGAGCCAGACTTTCGCGCGGCCCAATTTCCAGACGCGGACTGCGCGGCGCGCACCGAGTAAGCCGCAGAACACCATCATCAGAAAACCGACGGTGCCGTAGAGCAGACCGGGGATTGTGGAACCGGAGGGACCGGTGCCGCCATTTTTTAGTGAGGCCTGCTCGTAAAAGTGGTAGCTCACGAAGCTCAAAATGGTCGCGGCAATGGTGAATACGATCCAGTTCTTCTGTTTTTTGAATTCGATAAGCACGGGTCGGTTAGTCCTTCCTCGACATGCTGCGTATTGACCGTCCGCCGGTTCGCCGGTGGTCGTTCAGTCGCAGCCGTTTAATTCGCAAAACACTCACTTCGCACGACACCCACATCGTTCGAGTTTATTCGTCACGACCCCGTGAACTACGATGTTCTATCAACGTGTCCCGGCGCGACGAAAATCGCAGACAGGGTGCGTTTCAGAATAAGTTCGGACACAAGTCTCGTATGAATCTAGGTTCTTTTCTCCGATTTCGGCGTATCTTTCAACGTACTTTTCCCGACAATTTCAAAAAAATCGCGCGCATTCACGCGCATGGCGGCGTCGTGCGGGCACGCGTAGACGCAACTTGGTTCTTCTAATGTACTGCACTGATCACAAGTTACGGCGAGCTTCTTGACGTCGGCGACTTTGGTGACGGGCTTGTCCTTGTGTTCATCGTGTGGTAATTTTTTTCCGTCAGATTCTACGGGTTTAGCGGCTGCAGCGGCTGCTTTCTTGCGCTGAGCCTCCTCTTCTTTGGCGGTTTCGCGTGCGAGCTCTTCAGGCGAGAGTGCGAATTCGTGCATCGTAATATTGCCGTACGGGCACTGCTTCGCGCATTTTTCGCAGCCGATGCACCAATCTTCGATGATGATTTCAAACGTGGCCTCGCGTCGAATAGAACCGACGGGACAGCCGATCATGCAGACCGGATCCATGCAGCTGCGGCAGGATGTGGCGAGCAGGTATTTGTCGAAGCGCATACCTTCGCGCAAGAGGCGCGATTTTCTGTCATCATGAGTGTCCACGCACGCCTTGACGCACTCGTCACAGCGGGTGCATTTTTCGAGATCGATCAGCAGGACGTTCTGAGCCTGCATGAGTTCGTGGTCGATGAATTCACTGAGCGGACGCGACGGCGGGCGCAGCGCGATTTCGTTGCTTTGCGCCATACGTTCAGTGACGTCAACGTTCATGCGCGTCTTGAATTCGTCGTAACAATGCGTCAGAAAATCGAAATGCTTCTTCTCGATCTTGACGAGTTCGACGTGGTCGAGCGCGGTACACGTGGCGGTGCGGTTGACGTTGCGGAGCAGGCCGATTTCGCCGAACGAATCATTCTGCCCGAGATACGTCAGGACGAGTTCGCCGCCTGGCTGGGTTTGCGAGACTTTCACGCAGCCGCGTCTGACGAGGTAGAACGCGTTGGAGACTTCCCCTTGCTTGAAGATGATTTGGCCAGGTTCGAAATCTTTCAATTCGACGAGTTTGCGGAGCTGGTCGATGAATTCGGGATCGAGGTCTTTGAAGAGCGGGATCGCGTTCAAATGATCGATGAGCGCACGTTCGCGATAGTTGCGATCCAGCTTTTCCTTGTACTTGCTTTTGCGTGTGCGGACGGTGTCGAGGACGGTGCGAATGAGTTCGACGACGACACAATCTTCAAGCGCGCGGACGTTCGCGGATCGCGGGTAGAAATTGATGCAGGACATTTCGCCGAAGAGATCGCCCGGGCCCATTTCAACATGGCGCAAATGCGGCGGTAAGACCTGGACGTTTTCGATGTTGGGGCGCTGGCGTGATTTTGATTTGCGCGGACCTTCCTTGCGGCCTTCAATCCAGAAACGGAAGCGTTGAATCAGTCCCACGCCTTCGAAGCGCTGCTGTTTTTTCGAGTGAGCCAGGGCGGCTTTGTCGGGCGTGACCGTGTAGGCTTCGACTTTTCCGGAGAGGATGTAGAACGCGGTGGAGGCGTATTCGCCTTGGCGACAAATCAGGTCGCCCTTTTTAAATTCGCGCCGGACGACGCCGCCGTAGAGCGTTTTTTTGATGAGCGCTTCGGGAATGCCCTCGAGGATTTCGAGGCCCTTTAATTCTTCAACCGTGAGCGGCACGCCTGGTTGAAGCGGAATAGGTTTTTCGTCGTCGTCCGAGCTTTTGATCGCTGTGGGCGCTGCGGGTTTGGGGGCTGGAGCGGCAACGGGTTTTGGAGCGGGCGCGGCGGCAGGCGGAGCTTTCTCAGCGGCAACGACGGGCGGTTTTTCAGGAGGCGTTTTGACCGGCTCGGTGACCGGCGGCTTTGGAGCTTCTTTCGCAGCGGGACTCGGCGGCGCAACCGGCATCATCGTGACCGTAGCGACAGGCTGAGCTGGCGCTGTAATGGGTGCGGGAGCGACAGGGGCAGGCTTGGGCGATTCTGCTTTCGGTGGAGGTGGCGGAGGCAGAGGCAAAGGAGCTATCGGTTCCGGCTTGACGACGGCTTTTTCGACTGTAACAGGAGCCGGAACGACGGCTGGAGCGACGGGCTCTGCCGCTGCTTTGAGATGTGCCAGTTTTGTCGCTCGTTGGGCCTCGGCGGCGGCCTTGACGTCTGCGCTGGTTTTTGCAGCGGCGGCTTTGAGCGCGTCTTGTTGTTGCGTGGCTTTCGGATTTATCAGGGGTGACGGTGCAGCGGGCAATGTGACTGCGGCAGGCTGCGGTGCAGCGTCCGGGCGAGGTAATTTCAAGCCGACGATGGTGTCCTGATCATCGTGTGAATCGACCGTACTGTCGCCGGGCTTGATCCACGCGACGGGACGGCTGGGAGGAACGATGACGGCGCGTTGCATCAGCGAGGATTGGCTGTTAACAGACTTGGAGGGCTTAGCGTTGTTGGGTTGCGTGAGCGGTGACGGAGTGGATGTCAGCGTGTTCGGAACGGTGGGCGGCGCGAAGGGTTTGGCTTCGGGCGGTTTGGGTTCTGGGCGCTTGTTTTCAGGTGGCGGCGCATCGCGTTTAATGGCGGGTGCGGGGGCTGTGTTTTGAATGAAGGCGTCGTCGCGATTTTTTCCGGGCACGACGAGTTTTTGTGCTGGGACGGGTACGATGCCGGTACTCGGCGATGTGCGTTTAGGTGCCGGCGAAGACTGAATAGGCGGCGCGGTTTCGGTGGGCTTGTCGAAAATTTTGACAGGTGCGGTTGGGGCTGTGGGCGCGATTGCGACGGGTTTGGGGGCTTCGGGT